>JALYHK010000080.1 GCA_030776605.1 Pseudomonadota bacterium | reverse complement strand
CCTGTTCGCCGCGCGCTGGGGCGGCCGCGCGCAGGTGAGCGTCGTCGAAAGCGAGGAGATCGGGATCGTCGGGGTCGGCGAGGGATCGACGCCCCAGCTCAAGGCCTTCTTCGACCAGCTCGGCATCGCCGAGGCCGAGTGGATGCCCAAGTGCAACGCCACCTACAAGGTCGGCATCGGCTTCCGCGGCTGGTCCGAGCGGCCGGGCTACGGCTTTTACTTCCACCCCTTTCCGAGCCAGCTCGACGTCCACACCGCGCCCGCCTTCTTCGCCAACAGCCGGGCGCGCCGGCAGCGCCACGACGTCTGGGCGCACCCCGACCGCTTCTTCCTTCCCGCCCTTCTCGCCGCCGGCCGGCTCGGGCCGCACCCGGGCGAAAACTTTCCGTTCGAGATCGGCTACGGCTATCATTTCGACGCCTTCCTGATCGGCGCCTTCCTGCGCGAGCATGCCGCCGGGCGCGGCGTCCGCCGGCTCGAGCGGCGGATCGTCGATATCGGCGTCGACGAGACGGGGACGGTGACGCATCTCCAGGCCGAGGGCGGCGAGCGGATCGAGGGCGACTTCTTCGTCGACTGCAGCGGCTTTCGCTCGCTGATGGCGCAACAGGCGCTCGGTGTGCGTTTCCTTCCGTTCGCAGCCAATCTGTTCAACGACGCCGCCGTGGTGATGCCGACTCCGCCGGACCCGAAGGCCGTCGAGTCCAGCACCACCGCGACCGCCCTCGGCAACGGCTGGGCCTGGCGGATCCCGCTGCGCAGCCGCATCGGCAACGGCTACGTCTATTCGACCCGCTACTGCTCGCCCGAGCAAGCGGAGGCGGAGCTGCGGGCGCATCTCGGCGTCGGGGAGGACATCCCGGCGCGGCACCTCGCGATGAAGGTCGGCCGGGTCGAGCAGAGCTGGGCCGGCAATTGCCTCGCGGTCGGCCTGTCGCAGGGCTTCATCGAGCCGCTCGAGGCGACGGCGCTGCACATCGTCCAGGCGACGGTCGAGGGCTTCATCGAGGCTTGGGAGGCGGGCGGCCACACGCCGCGGCACCGCGATGCCTTCAACCGCGCCATCGCCGCGCGCTACGAGGGAATTCGCGACTATATCGTCTGCCATTATCGCGTGAACCGCCGCACCGATACCCGCTACTGGCGCGACAATGCGGCCCACGACGAGCTCTCCGACTCGCTGAAGTCGATCCTCACCTGCTGGTTCACGGCCGGCGACCTGGAGCAGGAGATCGCGCGCCAGGACATCGGCCGCTATTACGCGCCGATCTCGTGGCACTGCCTGCTCGCCGGCTACGGCAACTTCCCCGCCGACAAGGCGATGCGTCCGCCGGGGCCGGGCGCCCCGCGCCACGACATGGCGGCGATCGACGAGTTCGTCCGGCGCTGCGCCCTCAACTTCGAGGACCATGGCCGGCTGCTGGCGCAAGCGGGGGGAGCGGGATGACGGGCCGCAGGATCGAGCGGGTGGCGATCGTCGGCGGCGGCTCGGCCGGATGGATGGCGGCCGCCACGCTGGCCAACAATTTGCGCGGCGGCTGCCGGATCGAGCTGGTCGAATCGGAGGAGATCGGCATCGTCGGGGTCGGCGAGGCGACCATCCCCGGCATCCGCGTCTTCAACCACGCGCTGGGCCTGGACGAGGCGGACTTCGTCGCCTCGACCCAAGGCACGTTCAAGCTCGGCATCCAGTTCGTCGACTGGGCGAGGCCGGGCCACACCTATTTCCACCAGTTCGGCCATTTCGGCGCGGACTTCGATTCGGTGCCGCTCTATCATTATTGGCTGCGCGCCCGGATGCGCGGCGACGAGACGCCGCTCGAGGCCTATTCGCTCGCCGCCGCCGCCGCGGCCCGCGGCCGCTTCGCGCGTCCGATTTCGGACCGTCGCCGGATCGAATCGACCTATGACTATGCCTATCATTTCGATGCGGCGCTCTACGCACGCTACCTGCGCCGCTACGCCGAGGCGCGCGGGGTCGCGCGGCACGAGGGCCGGATCGTCGACGTGGCGCTGCGCGGCGACGACGGGTTCGTCGAGCGGGTGAAGCTGGCCGATGGGCGCGAGGTCGCGGCCGACCTGTTCATCGACTGCTCGGGCTTTGCGGGGCTGCTCATCGGCAAGGCGCTCGGCACCGACTATGAGGATTGGACCCGCTGGCTCCCCTGCGACCGGGCCGTCGCGGTCCCCTGCGCCTCGGGCGGCGATTTCACCCCCTATACGCGATCGACGGCGCGGGCGGCGGGCTGGCAGTGGCGCATCCCGCTCCAGCACCGGATCGGCAACGGTTATGTCTATTCGAGCGGGCACGTCTCCGACGACGAGGCCGCCGCCGCCCTGCTCGCCAACCTCGACGGGGAGCCCCTCGCCGAGCCGCGGCTGCTGCGCTTCACCACCGGTCGGCCCAAGCTGTTCTGGAACCGCAATTGCGTCGCGCTCGGCCTGGCGAGCGGCTTCATGGAGCCGCTCGAATCGACCAGCCTTCACCTCGTCCAGACCGGCATCCTGCGGCTGCTCGCGGTCTGGCCGGACCGCGATTTCGATCCGCTGGCGCGGCAGGAATACAACCGCCTCGTCGCCGACGAATATGAGCGGATCAGGGACTTCCTCATCCTCCACTACCACCTGAACCGGCGCGAGGAGCCGCTGTGGCGGCAGTGCGCGCGGATGGAGCTGCCCGAGTGGCTCCGCTACCGGATCGACCATTTCCGCGCCTATGGCCGGCTCGTCTCCCCGGGCATCGAACTGTTCCAGAACCCGAACTGGCTGGCGATCCACATCGGCCAGCTCAACTGGCCCGAGCGCTACGAGCCGCTGGTCGACGAGCGCGCCCATGTCGACGACGCCCGCGCCCTCGCCGACATCCGCCGCGCGGTCACCGCCGCCGCCGAGGCGATGCCGACCCACCGCCAGTTCGTCGAGCGGCACTGCCCGGCCCGGCCGGCCTGAGATGGGGAGGAGGGCCCCCCGCCGGGACGCGGGGGCCCCGGCCTACTGGGCGATGGTCAGAAGCGGAAGGTGAAGCCGGCGAGGAACCGGCGCCCGTAGATCTGATAGTCGATCACCTGCAGCGGCGTGTTCGGGTTGGTCACCGTCGCGAACCTTTCGTCGGTAAGGTTCAGCCCCTGGAGATAGATGGACGCCCCTTCGAGCGCCGAGCCCGGCTGGAAGTCGTAGCCGATCTGCGCATCGACGATGGTCTCGCCGAGCGCCCTCCGGTTGCCGCGCGCGCCGCCGAACTGGGTCAGCTCGCCCAGGAAGGTGGAACGGTAGCGTACGCTGCCGCGCGCCGAGAAGCCCCAGCGCTCGAAGAAGGCCGTGCCGTTCGCCACCCAGCGCGAATAGCCCGGGATCTCGGTCAGCGGGCCGTCGGGCGTCCGGCGGACGTTAGTGTCCGTATAGGCGATGCCGCCGGTGAAGCCGAAGCCTGCCAGGGCCGGGCTGACGATGCTGAACGGCAATGTCGCCGCCAGCTCGGCGCCGTACATGTTGCCGCCGCCGGTGTTGGCGGGCTGGCTGATGGTGCCGATCGGGCTCGGCACCGTCACGCCCTCGGGCAGCGGGAAGTTGGTGAAGTCGAACGGCCGCTCGACGTTCTGATAGATGAAGCTCTCGAGATCCTTGTAGAAGAGCTGCACGGCGACGTAGCCGCTGGTGCCGAAGTAGCGCTCGACGTTGAAGTTGACCGAATTGGCGCGGAACGGCCGCAGGAAGGGGTTGCCGCCGCCGCCGCGGATGATCGGCGTGGGTCCGGAGCGGTCGACGCCGTAGCCGATCGACACGCGCATGTCGTCGAGCCGCGGCCGCTGGATCTCGCGCGCCGCCGCGAAGCGGATCACCCAGTCGCTGGGGAAGCGCAGCGCCAGGTTGAGGCTGGGCAGCACGTCCCAATAGGTGTCGCCGAGCGTGCGGGGCTGCGGGCCGGTCGGCGTGAAGATGAAGCCTTCCGATTCCTGGTCGGTCCGGATCGCCTGGACGCCGAAGTTGCCGGTCAGCGCGGCGCTGCCGAGGCTCGATTCGATGTTCGCCTGGACATAGGCGGTCAGCAGATCCTCGCGCACTGTATAGCCCTTGGCGAACACGTCCTGGACCGCATTCGGCTCGAGCCGGTAGACGCCGCCCGCGAGCAGCGCGTTAGGGTTGTAGCTCACCATCGGCCCCAGGCCGAGATAGGAGAGATTGGTCGGCTCGAGCAGGAACCGGCTCGGAATCGGCTCCTCGTTCCTGCCGCTGGCGAGCATCAGGAAGGATTCGTCGGGGGTCAGCGTCTTGTCGCGCATTGTGTAGTTGGCGCCGACGTTGACCGACGAGAGGAAGCCGATCAGCTCGCGGCCGATCTGGGCGCGCAGCTGCATCAGCTCGTCGTCGACGATCCTGTTGTTGTAATAGCCGGCCTGGACCCGCGCGCCGCCCCAGCCGAGCGGGTCGGTCAGGCGGATCAGGTTCGGGTCGGCATAATTGAGGGTCGGGCTGAAGATCGTCCCGCGCTCCGTCGAGCGGAAGCCGATCGTGTCGGTCGCGCCGTTGCCGGCGCCGTAGCCGGTGCCCGAATAGCTTTCGAGGATCAGCTCGTTACGGTCGGTCCGCGAATAGCCAGCGTCGAACCACGCGTTCCAGCCGTTGTCGCCGTCGTGATGCGCATTGAAGCCGAAGGACAGCAGATCCGCCCGCCGCTCGAAGGCGTCGTTGCGGACGACGCCCTCGACGTTGGTGAAGGTGCCGCTGACATATTGGTTCTGCTCGACCGTGGCGGTCGAGGGATCGAAGCCGGTGCCGATCCACCCGCCGAAGGCGAGCGGAAGCTCGATGCCGCGCTTGATCTGGTCGTCGTCGAACCGCGAATAGAAGCCGTCGAGGGTCAGCATCAGCGTCGGTGCGGCCTGGACCTGCAGCGTCCCCTGCAGCCCGAGCCGGGTGAGCTGGGTCGAGGTGACGTAGGACTTGGAGCCGCCGATCAGCGCATTGCCGTTGCGGTTGTCATAGCCCCAAGCGTTGAACTCCTGGAGCTGATAGGGCTCGTCGACATAGGAGCCGGCGATGGCGATGCCGATCGTATCGTCGGCGAACTGGTCCACATAGGTCGCGTTGATCCGGTAGCCGGTGTCGCGCGAGCCGCTGTTGAGAGCCCCCAGGTCCGCATAGGAGGCGCGCGCGCCGATCGCGAACACCTCGCGGCTGCCCGAGGCGAGCGGGCGGATGGTACGGATATCGATGGTGCCGACCAGCCCTTGCCCAACGAGGTTTGCCTGGGGCGACTTGTAGACGACGACCTCGCGGACGATCTCGGACGGATATTGGTCGAACTCGACCGCTCGGTTGTCGCCGGTCGAGGTCTGCTCGCGCCCATTGAGCAGCGTCTGCGAGAAATCGGGGCCGAAGCCGCGGATCGAGATCACGTTGGCGCGGCCTGAAAGACGCTGCGAGGTGAGCCCCGGCAAGCGCGCGATCGACTCGGCGATCGAGGCGTCGGGAAGGCGGCCGATGTCCTCGGCGGTCACCGATTCGACGATCTGCTCGCTCTCCCGCTTCTCCGCGGTCGCGCTCTCGAGCGCGGCGCGGAAGCCGGTGACGATGATCTCGTCCTCATCGCTGGCGCCGGATTCCTGGCTCGCCTCCTGCGCTGCGGCGGGGGGACCTTCCTCGGGCGGAACCGGAACGGGCTGGGCGGGCGCGGAGGCCGCGAAGACGAGCGCGCAGGTCGCCGCTCCGCTGCGCAACCAGATCCGGCGATTGTCGAAGATGTCAGCCATTGCGCTCTCCTGTTCCCCAACCGCCGGACGTCCCCGCCGGCGACACATCTCGCCCCTGCGGGCGAGGCGCTCCACCCCTCGGGCGGGAGATCGCGCTCGGTCCCGCGCTCAAAAACAGGAAGATGGCCGGCCCGGCTTGTCCCCCATGCTCCCCGCAGCCGCGGCTCGCCCCGCGGTCTCGTTTCGCAAATTACTGCAAACGAACCGGGGGATTTGCAAGCCAAAAAATGCGGCGACAGCAGTCGGATCGCGCACTGCGGCGCGAAAGTCACGGATTCGCGCGGGGCTCGGCTTCAGGGTTGACCTCGCCGGGGGCTGCTGCAAAAGATTGCAAAAATGCTCCAGCCAAGCGCCGGCGCCGTCGGGCCCGCGGCTGCGGGGGGAGGAAAAGATGCGGCTATCAGGGGAGATGCGGCGCCGGGAGCGGACGCCGAGCGCGCGCGCCGGGCTGCGGCGGGCGATTCTGGCTTGCGCCGCTGCCCTGCTCTCCGCCGGCGCCGCGGCGGCGGCC
>JALYHK010000079.1 GCA_030776605.1 Pseudomonadota bacterium | reverse complement strand
CTACGAGGGCAAGGTGACGATCGGCCAGATGTACATCCTCAAGCTGCTTCACCTCGTCGACGACAAGATCCACGCCCGCTCGACCGGCCCCTACTCGCTCGTCACCCAGCAGCCGCTGGGCGGCAAGGCGCAGTTCGGCGGTCAGCGCTTCGGCGAGATGGAGGTCTGGGCGCTCCAGGCCTACGGCGCCGCCTACACGCTGCAGGAGATGCTGACGGTGAAGTCCGATGACGTGATCGGCCGCACCAAGGTCTACGAGGCGATCGTCAAGGGCGACGACACGTTCGAGGCCGGCATCCCGGAGAGCTTCAACGTGCTGGTCAAGGAGATGCGCTCGCTCGGCCTCAACGTCGAGCTGACCAGCATCGCCGACGAGGATGACGAAGGCTTCGCCCAAGCGGCGGAATGAGCATTCTCCCTCTCCCCTTGCGGGAGAGGGACGGGCGCGAAGCGCCAGGGCGAGGGCCCGAGACAACCCCTCACCCGCCTCGCTTCGCTCGGCACCCTCTCCCGCAAGGGGAGAGGGAAGGAATTAGGAAAGAGGGTCTAACCCGATGAACGAACTGAGCCCCTTCGCCAATCCGGCCGTCAAGCCGGAGACCTTCGACCAGATCAAAATCGGCATCGCCTCGCCGGAGCGGATCCGCAGCTGGTCGTTCGGCGAGATCAAGAAGCCCGAGACGATCAACTACCGCACCTTCAAGCCGGAGCGGGACGGGCTGTTCTGCGCGCGCATCTTCGGGCCGATCAAGGACTATGAGTGCCTGTGCGGCAAGTACAAGCGGATGAAATACAAGGGGATCGTCTGCGAGAAGTGCGGCGTCGAGGTGACGGTCTCCAAGGTCCGCCGCGAGCGGATGGGCCATATCGAGCTCGCCGCGCCGGTCGCCCACATCTGGTTCCTGAAGTCGCTGCCGAGCCGCATCGGCCTCCTGCTCGACATGCAGCTCAAGCAGCTCGAGCGCATCCTCTACTTCGAGGCCTATGTGGTGATCGAGCCGGGCCTCACCCCGCTCGAAAAGTATCAGCTGCTCACCGAGGACGAGCTGCTCGAGGCGCAGGACGAATATGGCGAGGACGCCTTCTCGGCCGGCATCGGCGCCGAGGCGGTGAAGCAGATGCTGATCGACCTCGACCTCGAGGGCGAGCGCGAGGCGCTGCTGAAGGAGCTCGCCGAGACCAAGTCCGAGCTGAAGCCGAAGAAGATCATCAAGCGGCTGAAGGTCGTCGAGAGCTTCCTCGAATCTGGCAATCGCCCGGAATGGATGATCCTCGACGTGGTGCCGGTGATCCCGCCCGAGCTTCGCCCGCTGGTGCCGCTCGACGGGGGCCGCTTTGCGACCTCCGACCTCAACGACCTCTATCGCCGCGTGATCAACCGCAACAATCGCTTGAAGCGGCTGATGGAGCTGCGCGCTCCGGACATCATCGTGCGCAACGAGAAGCGCATGCTCCAGGAGGCCGTCGACGCTCTGTTCGACAACGGCCGCCGCGGGCGCGTCATCACCGGCGCCAACAAGCGCCCGCTGAAGTCGCTCTCCGACATGCTCAAGGGCAAGCAGGGCCGCTTCCGCCAGAACCTGCTGGGCAAGCGCGTCGACTATTCGGGCCGCTCGGTGATCGTCACCGGTCCCGAGCTGAAGCTCCACCAGTGCGGGCTTCCGAAGAAGATGGCGCTCGAGCTGTTCAAGCCGTTCATCTACTCGCGGCTCGACGCCAAGGGCCTGTCGATGACGCTGAAGCAGGCCAAGAAATGGGTCGAGAAGGAGCGCAAGGAAGTCTGGGACATCCTCGATGAGGTGATCCGGGAGCATCCGGTGCTCCTGAACCGCGCGCCGACGCTCCACCGGCTCGGCATCCAGGCGTTCGAGCCGGTGCTGATCGAGGGCAAGGCGATCCAGCTCCATCCTTTGGTCTGCGCCGCGTTCAACGCCGACTTCGACGGCGACCAGATGGCCGTGCACGTTCCGCTGAGCCTCGAGGCACAGCTGGAGGCGCGGGTCCTGATGATGTCGACCAACAACATCCTCTCGCCCGCCAACGGCAAGCCGATCATCGTCCCCTCGCAGGACATGGTGCTCGGACTCTATTATCTGTCGATGGAGCGCGAAGGCGAGCCCGGCGAGGGCATGCTGCTCGCCGACATGGCCGAGGTGCACCAGGCGCTGAACGCCGGCGCCGTCACCCTCCACTCCAAGATCGTCAGCCGCGTCCCGCAGACGGACGAGGAGGGCAACACCTATATGAAGCGGTTCGAGACCACCCCGGGCCGCATGCTGATCGGCGAGACGCTGCCGAAGAGCCACAAGGTGCCGTTCGAGACGGTCAACCGCCTCCTCACCAAGAAGGAGATCGGCGACGTCATCGACATCGTCTATCGCCACACCGGCCAGAAGGAGACGGTGCTGTTCGCCGACGCGATCATGGGCCTCGGCTTCCGCCATGCCTTTCAAGCCGGCATCAGCTTCGGCAAGGACGACATGATCATCCCGCACGAGAAGGAGGGTCTCGTCGACGAGACCCGCGCGCTCGTCAAGGATTACGAGCAGCAGTATCAGGACGGGCTGATCACCCAGCAGGAGAAGTACAACAAGGTGATCGACGCCTGGAGCCGCTGCGGCGACCAGGTCGCCAACGCGATGATGGAGAAGATCAGGGCGACGCCCAAGGACGAGACCGGGCGGATGGCGCCGATCAACTCGATCTACATGATGGCACATTCCGGCGCCCGCGGCTCGCAGGCCCAGATGAAGCAGCTCGCCGGCATGCGCGGCCTGATGGCCAAGCCCTCGGGCGAGATCATCGAGACGCCGATCATCTCCAATTTCAAGGAGGGGCTGACGGTCCTCGAATATTTCAACTCGACCCACGGCGCCCGCAAGGGCCTGGCCGACACCGCGCTCAAGACCGCGAACTCGGGCTATCTGACCCGCCGGCTGGTCGACGTGTCGCAGGATTGCGTGGTCGTCGAGGAGGACTGCAGGACCGACAATTCGCTCGACATGCGCGCAATCGTCCAGGGCGGCGCGGTGATCGCCTCGCTCGGCGAGCGGGTGCTCGGCCGCACCCCGGCCGAGGACATCGTCGACGACAAGACCGGCGACGTGCTCGCCAGGGAAGGCGAGCTGATCGAGGAGGCGGCGGCCGCGCGCATCGACGAGATGGGCATCCAGGCCGTCAGGATCCGCTCGCCGCTGGTCTGCGAGAGCGAGCGCGGGGTCTGCGCCAAATGCTACGGGCGCGATCTCGCCCGGGGCACGGCGGTCAACATCGGCGAGGCGGTCGGCGTGATCGCGGCGCAGTCGATCGGCGAGCCGGGGACGCAGCTCACCATGCGGACCTTCCACATCGGCGGCGCCGCGCAGCTCAACGAGACCTCGAGCCTCGAAGCGGCGGTCGACGGCACGATCGAGCTCAGGGACCTGCCGACGATCCTCGACTCGCGCGGCCGGCGCATCGCCATGGCGCGCAACGGGGAGCTGGCGATCGTCGACATGGACGGCCGCGAGCGGGCCGTGCACCGCATCCCCTATGGCGCCCACCTGATGGTGGACCATGGCCACATCGTCTCCCGCGGCGATCGGCTGGCGGAATGGGACCCGTTCATGATGCCGGTGATCACCGAGACCGGCGGCACCGTGAAGTTCCAGGACCTGATCGAGGGCAAGACGCTCGCCGAGCAGATTGACGAGGCGACCGGCATCGCCCAGCGCGTCGTCACCGACTTCCGCGGCGCGGGCCGTTCGAAGGAGGACCTGAGGCCCCGCATCACGCTCCTCAACGAGGAGAGCGGCGAAGCCGCCCGCTACATGCTGCCGCCCGGTGCGATGCTCTCGGTCGAGGACGGGCAGCAGGTGGCGGCGGGCGAGGTGCTCGCCCGCGTGTCGCGCGAGGCGGCCAAGACGCGCGACATCACCGGCGGTCTGCCGCGGGTGGCCGAGCTGTTCGAAGCGAGGAAGCCGAAGGAGAATGCGATCATCGCCAAGGTCTCCGGCCGCGTCGCCTTCGGCAAGGACTATAAGGCCAAACGCAAGATCGCGATCATCCCCGACGAGGGCGGAGAGCCGGTCGAATATCTCGTGCCCAAGTCCAAGGTGATCGACGTCCAGGAGGGCGATTACGTCAAGCGCGGCGACAATCTCATCGCCGGCTCGCCCGATCCGCACGACATCCTCGAGGTGCTCGGCGTCAAGGCGCTGGCGGAATATCTCGTCTCGGAGATCCAGGAGGTCTATCGCCTCCAGGGCGTCAAGATCAACGACAAGCACATCGAGGTGATCGTCCGGCAGATGCTGCAGAAGGTCGAGATCACCGAAAGCGGCGATTCGACGCTGCTCGTCGGCGAGCAGATCGACCTCCAGGAGATGAACGAGATCAACGCGGAGCTGAAGGCGGCGAAGAAGAAGCTCGCCGAAGGCAAGCCCGTGCTGCTCGGCATCACCAAGGCGAGCCTCCAGACCCGCAGCTTCATCTCGGCCGCCTCCTTCCAGGAGACGACGCGGGTGCTCACCGAAGCGTCGGTCCAGGGCAAGATCGACACGCTCGACGGCCTCAAGGAGAACGTCATCGTCGGGCGGCTGATTCCGGCCGGAACCGGGGCGGGCATGCAGCGCATGCGCATCGCCGCCTCGGCGCGCGACGCGGCGCTGCGCGCCCAGCAGCGCAAGCTCCAGGAGGCGCTGATCGCCGCGAACAGCGCCGCCGAGGAGCATGAGGCCGAGCTCGCCCAGGGTCCCGAGGCCGCGATCAACGCCGACCCGCTCGGCGAGGTCGCGCCAAGCGGCCACGGCACCGACGCCGACGCGGGCGAGTATCTGCAGGAAAAGCAGGACTGAGGCGGCCGGAGCGCCGGGACGAAGGCCCCGCCGGACCTTCCGGCGGGGCGCCTTGTCGGCGAGGAGGTGATCGGATGAAGGCCTTCCTGATCCTGTTCATGCTGGCGCTGCTCGTGCTGCCGATGATCGCCGCGGTGCGGCGGCTGCGGCGGCTGCCCCGTGGGCAGGGCCGCACGCGAGGAGGCCGCTGAGGCGGCTTCCTTGCCTTCCGGCACCAACGCGGTATCGCAAGCCGCGATGGACGTGACCGACCTTCGCGTCGCCCTCTTCAGCGGCAACTACAATTACATCCGCGACGGAGCCAATCAGGCGCTGAACCGGCTGGTCGACTTCCTGCTGCGCCGCGGGGCAGCGGTGCGCGTCTATTCGCCGACGGTGGAGAAGCCCGCCTTCGAGCCCAAGGGCGAGGTCGTCCACCTTCCCTGCGTTCCGGTGCCGGGACGGCCCGAGTACAAGCTCCCGGTCGCGCTCTCCCCGCGGGTGCGACGCGACATCGCCCGCTTCGCGCCGAACCTGTTCCACGTCTCCAGCCCCGATATCGTCGGCCACCGTGCGGTGACGCTCGCCCGGCGCCGCGAGGTTCCAGTGGTCGCCTCGGTCCACACCCGCTTCGAGACCTATCCGCGCTACTACGGCCTCGCCTTCCTCGAGCCGATCGCGATCGCGCTGCTCAGGCGCTTCTACCGCCGCTGCGACGCCATCTTCGCGCCTTCGGAATCGATGGCGCAGCTGCTGCGCGACCAAAGGATGAACTACGACGTCGGCATCTGGTCGCGCGGCATCGACCGGGAGATATTCAACCCCGGTCGACGCGACATGGACTGGCGGCGCAGCCTCGGCATCGCCGACGACGAGCCGACGATCGGCTTCGTCGGCCGGCTGGTGATGGAAAAGGGTCTCGACGTCTTTGCCGAGACGATCGACCGGCTCGCCCGCCGCGGCGTCCGCCACAAGGTGCTGGTGGTCGGCGAAGGGCCGGCGAGCCAATGGTTCGAAGCGAGGCTCCCCGATGCAGTCTTCGCCGGGTTCCAGACCGGCGGCGATCTCGGCCGCGCCGTCGCCTCGATGGACATGCTGTTCAACCCGTCGGTGACCGAGACCTTCGGCAACGTCACCCTCGAGGCGATGGCGGCGGGGCTGCCGGTGGTGGCGGCGCTCGCCACCGGAAGCCTCAGCCTGGTCGAAGACCGAGTCAGCGGCCGCCTGGTGCGCCCCGGCGCGTGTGACGACTTCGCCGACGCGCTCACTTTCTACTGCCGCGACGAGGAGGCGCGGCGCCGCGCCGGCGAAGCGGGCGAGAAGAAGAGCCGCCGCTACGGCTGGGACGAGGTCAACCAGGAGCTGGTCGACGGCTATCTCCGCGTCGTCCGCCAGCACCGCGCCGGCGGCCGGCAGCCGCGGCGCAGCCCGGTGCCTTGAGCGAAAGGAGCGCGGATGGCGGACCTGTTCGGAAGCGATCCCCCTCCCC
>JALYHK010000078.1 GCA_030776605.1 Pseudomonadota bacterium | reverse complement strand
GCGCCCCCTCACCAACTCCATCTAAGTTCGCTCCGCTCACTAAGACTTCGTATCCCTCTCCCTCAAGGGGAGAGGGGTAGGTTCGGATCCTAACGCCCCTTCCACTCAGCCTTCCGCTTGGCGACGAAGGCGGCCATGCCTTCCTTTTGGTCCTCGCTGCCGAACAGCCCGTGGAACAGCCGGCGCTCAAACAGGATGCCTTGCGCGAGGCCGGTCTCGAAGGCGGCGTTGACCATCTCCTTGGCCGCCATCGCGGCGAGCGGCGCCATGCCCGCGATGGTCTCGGCGGCCTTGAGCGCCTCGTCGAGCAGGTCGGCCGCGGGAACGACCCGCGCCACCAGCCCCGCCCGCTCGGCCTCCTCCGCCCCCATGTTGCGGCCGGTGAGGCACATCTCCATCGCTTTGGCCTTGCCGACGGCGCGGGTGAGGCGTTGCGAGCCGCCCATTCCGGGTGTGACGCCGAGCTTGATCTCGGGCTGGCCGAACTGGGCGGTGTCGGCGGCGATGATGAAGTCGGCCATCATCGCGACCTCGCAGCCGCCGCCGAGCGCGTAGCCGGCGACCGCCGCGATCCACGGCTTGCGCGTCGCCGTCACCCGCTCCCAGCCCGCGAAGAAGTTGGAGCCGTACATGTCGGCGAACGCCTGGCTCGACATCTCCTTGATGTCGGCGCCGGCCGCGAAGGCGCGCTCCGAGCCGGTGAGGACGGCGCAGCGCTGGCTCTCGTCCGCGTCGAAGGCGGCGAAGGCGTCGATCAGTTCGGCGAGGACTTGGCTGTTGAGCGCGTTGAGCGCCTCGGGACGGTTGAGCGTGATCAGCGTCACGGCGCCGCGCCGCTCGACGAGGATGGTCTCGTAGCTCATGCTCGTGCCTCCGCGGGAGCGGACGGAGCGCGCGGGGGCGCTCCGTCTGCCCCTTGGACTTATTCGGTGGGTTTGTCGCCGGCGCCTTCGGCCGCATTGCCGTCGGCAGCCTCCTCGGTGGGCTTGTCGCCCTGGGCCACGTTGCCGTCGGCCGGCTTGCCGTCCTCCGCGCCGTTGCCCTCGGCCGCCGGGTCGCCCCCGGCGGCGACATTGCCTGCGGCCTCGACCGCGGCGTTGTTGGTAGCTTCGTTGCCGCCCTGGTTGTCGCAGGCAGCGAGCGCGAGCAGGGCGGCGGCGCCGAGCGAGGTTGCGATGGTCTTCATCTGGCTCTCCCTATGTGCGTGAACGCGGCCGCCGATGTAGCCGCCGTCCTGTGAAAAGCAATCGCTCCCGCGGGGACTTGCCGGGTTCGTTTAACGCCCCACTCCCGCGAGCCCGGCAATGAGGCCGGCGCAGTGTCAGCCGCTGAGCTCGACCCAGGCCGGCGCGTGGTCGCTGGCGCCTTCGCGGCCGCGGACCTCCCGGTGGACGCCGGCGGCGGCGAGCCGCTCCGCCGCCTGCGGGTTGAGCAGCAGGTGGTCGATGCGGATGCCGGCGTTCCGTGCCCAGGCGTTCCGCCAATAATCCCAGAAGGTGTAGATCGTCTCGTCACCGTGGAGCGCGCGGATCGCGTCGGTCCAACCCTCCCCGAGGAGACGGCGATATTGCGCGCGCGGCTCCGGCTGGAACAGCGCGTCGTCCTGCCAGCGCTCCGGCTTGTAAACGTCTATGTCCTCGGGGATGATGTTGTAGTCGCCGGCGAGCACCATGCCGCAGTCGAGGCCGAACAGCTCGGCCGCATGGGCGATCAACCGCTCGTTCCAGGCGAGCTTATAGTCGAACTTCGGCCCCGGGACGGGATTGCCGTTGGGGGCGTAGAGGCAGCCGATCAGCACGCCCTCGACCGCCGCTTCGATATAGCGCGCCTGCTCGTCCTCCGCATCGCCGGGAAGGGCGCGCCGCGTCTCGACCGGCTCGCGCCCGCGGGCGAGTATGGCGACGCCGTTCCACCGGCTCTGCCCCCGCCAGACCGCGCCGTAGCCGGCCTTTCGGATGTCGCGCAGCGGGAACCTCTCCTGCGGGCTCTTCAGCTCCTGCAGGCAGACGACATCGGGCTGCGCCTCGGCCAGCCAATCGAGCAGCAGCGGCAGCCGGCCGTTGACGCCGTTGACGTTGAAAGTCGCGATCCTCACGGGGCGGGTTGGCCGCCGTCGCCTTCGCCCCTCTCCTCGATCCCCGCCTGGTCCTGATACCACGCCTCGACCGCGCCGGAGAGCTTCACCGTCACCGGCTGGCCGTGGCGGTCGAGCGCGCGGCCCGCGGCGACGCGGATCCAGCCTTCGGAGATGCAATATTCCTCGACGTCGGTGCGCTCGCGGCCCTTGAAGCGGATGCCGACGCCGCGCCGCAGCGCCTCGCCGTCGAACCAGGGGCTGCGGGGGTTGATCGAGAGGCGGTCGGGAGGCGTGTCGGCCACCTCAGCTGCTCCGCGCCCGGGCGATCCAAGCCTCGACCAGCTCCTCGAGGATGTCGAGCGGCACTGCGCCGTTCTCGAGCAGCACCGCGTGGAAGTCGCGGATGTCGAACCGGTCGCCGAGCGCCGCCCGCGCCCGCTCGCGCAGCTCGAGGATCTTGAGCTGACCGATCTTGTAGCTGGTCGCCTGGCCGGGATTGTTGAAGTAGCGCTCGACCTCCTTGGCCGCGTCGCGCTCGGAGAGGAGGCCGTTCTCGCGGAAATATTGGATCGCCCGCTCGCGGCTCCAGCGCTGCGAGTGGATACCGGTGTCGACCACCAGCCGGATCGCCCGCCACAGCGCGGTCGAATACATTCCGAACAGCGAATAGGGATCTTCGTAAAAGCCCATCTCATGGCCGAGCTGCTCGGCATAGAGTCCCCAGCCTTCCGAATAGACGCCGTAGCCGCCGAAGCGGCGGAACTTCGGCACGTTCGGCAGCTCCTGGGCGAGCGCGATCTGGAAGTGGTGGCCGGGCGCGCCCTCGTGATAGGAGATGGCCTCGATCTGCGGACGCAGCACCTGGTTCATGTCCGCGAGGTTGACGTAATAGATGCCGGGGCGCGAGCCATCGGCGGACGGACGGTTGTAGAAGGCGACGCTGGCGGTGAGCTCGCGCCACGGCTCGACCGCGCGGACTTCGAGCGGCGCCTGCGGCAGCCGGCGGAACCAGCGCGGCGCCGCCGCCATCACCTGGTCGATGAAGCGGCGCGCGTCGGCGAGATATTGCTGCCGCCCCTCGGCGGTGTTCGGATATTTGAACTGCGGGCTCTCGTTGATGTGGCGGAAGAAGTCCTGAAGCGAGCCCCGGAAGCCGACTTGGCTCTTGATCCGCTCCATCTCGCCATGGATGCGCCGCACCTGCTCAAGCCCGATCTGGTGGATCTGGTCGGCCGTGAGGTCGGTGGTGGTCGAGTTGCGGAGACGATTGGAATAATATTCGGCGCCTTGCGGGAGGCTCCAGGCGCCGTTGTTTCCGGTCGCCCGCGGCTCGATCGCGTCGAGCGTGTCGAGCATCGTCCGGTAGCCCTGGCGGAACGGGCCGACCAGCGCCGCCCGCGCTTCGGCGATAAGCCGCGCCTTGACGTCGTCGGAGACCTGGAGGCGACCGACCTTGGCCTTGAAGTCGGCGAACACCGGGCTGTCCGGCCCGTCGGCGAACGGCGCGCCGGCCAGGATCCGCCGCCCGTCGGCGCGCACCGGCTCGAAGTTGAAGCGCGGCGGGACGATTCCGAGCGCGGCCTGGCGGCGCATGTTGGTCGAAATCTCGTTCATCACGCGCTCGGTCTCGCGCAGGCGGGAGATATAGGCCTCGGCGTCCTCGATCGTGTCGATCCGGTGGTTGTTGATCAGGAAGACCGGGATCGAACCCATCGGGCTGCCGTTGGTGCTCGCCGGGAAGCTGTGCCAGCGCCAGGCGAAGTTCTCGCGCGCCCGCTCGACCTCCTCCTCGAACATCCGGTAGCTGAGCCGCCCGGCGGGGCTGAGACGGTCGGGGTCGAACTCCGCGCGCAGCCGCTGGAGCTGTGCTTCGGAAAGCGCGAGCTGCTGCTGACGATAGGCGTCGGTGTAGTCGTTGAGCCGGTGGTAGAGCCGCTTCGAACCAAGGCTGGTCAGGAATTGCGGGTTGGTCGCGATCTGCTCGTCGAAGGCGGCGTCGAGAAAGGCGTTTAGCCGCGCGTCCTCGGCCTGGGCCGAAGGCTGGACGGCGAGCGCGGTGCGGGTGTCGGCAGGCGGAGCGACGGCGACGGTGCAGGCGGCGGTGGCGAGGAGCAGGGCGCAGAGGGGGAGGAGCGGCTTCATCGGAACCTCGGCAAGTGGAGACGGCGCCGGCCTTTTAGCGCCTCCGCCGTGGCGATCCACCGCTTAGCCGCTTCCCCCACGGCCGGTCGCCCGCTCGGTTCGGCGCGGATGCGCCCTCCTGCGACGCGCTTCCGCCTCTTCAATCAGCGGACCGGGAGCGCCACATCGGCAGCCCTGCAGGGACAGAAGATAGAGAAGACGATGATCGATGTCCGGCCGTTCCGCAGCCTCGGCCACGCCGACCATGGGTGGCTCAAGGCGCGCCACCATTTCTCCTTTGCCAGCTACTATGATCCGGCCCGGATGGGCTGGGGCGCGATCAGGGTGTGGAACGACGACGAGATCGCCCCCCGCTCCGGCTTTCCGCCGCACGCCCACCGCGACAGGGAGATCGTCACCTACGTCCGCCAGGGCGCGATCGCCCATCAGGACTCGATGGGCAACAGGGGCCGCACCGGCGCCGGCGACGTCCAGGTGATGTCGGCCGGGACCGGGGTGCGCCACGCTGAATATAATCTCGAGGACGAGACCACGACCTTGTTCCAGATCTGGGTCGAGACGGACAAGCCCGGCGCCGATCCGAGCTGGGGCGCCAAGCGCTTTCCTAAGGATGCCCGCGCCGGCGGCTTCGTGACGCTGGCGAGCGGCTTCGCCGAGGACGATGGTGCGCTCAGGATCAACGCCGCTGCACGGGTGTTGGGCGCGACCCTGAAGGGAGGGGAGACGGCCGAGCTCGCGCTCGACCCTTCGCGGCATGCCTATCTGGTCGCGGTGAACGGGCCTGTGGAGGTGAACGGCAGTCGGGCCGAACCGCGCGACGGCGTCGCCGTTGCCGGCGAGGAGAAGCTCACCGGGCGCGCGCTTGACGATGCCGAAGTGGTGCTGGTCGATGCGCGCTGACCGCGCCGCGGCGCGACTGCCCGACTAAGCCTGCTCGCCGAGGTCGTCGGGACTGAGCTTGTCCCAGGCCGCTGCCCATGGCGAGTCGGGCTCGCCCTCGGTTTCGAGATAGAGCGGTTTCAGCACCTGCGGACTGTGGTCGTCGGCCGCGTCGGTCCTGACGAGGCTGCGCAGATCGAAGCGGTGATGGAAGTTGAGGCCGAGCTGGCCCGAGCGCGACCAGCGCACGCGGCCGGAGGCACTGCCGCCGTCACCGAGGTCGAGGACGACTTCGGTGTCCGGAGGCAGATCCTCGCCGCATTCGAGCATCGCCCCTTCGGCCGAGATGTTGCGCAGCCGCACTGCGACGCTGCCGTGGTCCCAGTGGAGCACGGCCTTCCACAGCAGCCGCTGGCGCGGTTCGCGCGACGGTTTGTCGGGTCCGACTCCGGCTTCGCCTTCCCGCCGGCCGCTGACGATCAGTTCGCGCACGGCCGGGGAGGCGATGATCTGCGTCTCCTGCGAGAATTCGAGGCCGATCCGGGTGTCGCGCAGCCAGCGCACCGTGCACTCGGTGCGGTTGCAGCCTTCGAAGCTGATCTGCATCCGCTCGCCGATGCGCGGCTCGAGCGCGCATTCGATCATCGCGCCGTGCTTGGAGACGTTGACCACCGCCACTTCATATTTGCGGCGGCGGAAAAGCACCTCGGCGCGCTCGGCGACGTTGAGATGCCTTTCCTCGCGCCGCTGGTTCCAACTGCGCGCCTCGCTGCGCGGAATGGCGACCCCTGAAAGGCTCGCACCTGCGCCCTTCTTCTCGCGCGGCGCCCGCTTCGCGAGCAGCGTGGCGCGCCCGCCGCTGGTCAGGATGTTTCGCATTTCGTGCATCGCCCGCCCCTGGAAAGCACTCGGAGGAGGAGGCTTATGCACATGAAATGGTTGCCAATGGCCTACCGCGCCGGGCGGGGGCGGACGACTCAGGAGCGGTAGTCGCGCCTGCCGTCGTCGTAGCGTTCGGAATGGACCGTGTGACGGTAGCCGCTGCGGGCGCCGCGCAGGCCGAGCAGCCCGAGCAGGCCGAGCAGCCCCAGCAGGCCCCAGTCGAAGCCTCCCTCGTCGCGCACGGAGACCGACATGTCGTTGCCGAACGGTTCGGTGGGATCGGCGAAGCCGTTGGGATAAGGGACGTCGGCCGGCAGCGTGATTGGCGCGACCGGCGCGGGCGGCGGGGCGGGCGCGGGCGCGGCGCTCGGC
>JALYHK010000077.1 GCA_030776605.1 Pseudomonadota bacterium | reverse complement strand
CTGGAACTCGGTGCTCGAGCGCGGCGGCTCGGTCCAGCATCTCGATTTCCTCACCCCGGAGGAGAAGGACACGTTCAAGACCAGCTTCGAGATCGACCAGCGCTGGCTGATCGAGCTCGCCGCCGACCGGACGCCCTACATCGACCAGGCGACGTCGCTGAACCTGTTCATCCCGGCCGACGTCGACAAATGGGACCTGCTGATGCTCCACTTCCGCGCCTGGGAGCTCGGCATCAAGTCGCTTTACTATCTGCGCTCGAAGTCGGTGCAGCGCGCCGGCTTCGCCGGCGGCGTCGAGGCCGACAACACGCCCGAGCCCAAGCAGATCGAGCTCGCCGCGACGACGGACTATGACGAATGCCTGGCGTGCCAGTGAACATTCGCCTTGCGAGTACAACCCGATCGCTTCCCCGGGAGCGGGGAACCCGCGCCTACTCCCTTCGGCGCGGGAACTGGCGGGGGACGGGAGAGGAGCGGACGGCCGACACCGAACCGCATAGGCAGAGGCCCCGTGCCGCTCTTCCCTCCCCCGCCGGTTTTCTTCTCGCGGTCGCCGGCGCCGCCCTCCTCGCCGGCTGCGCGACGCAGGGCGCCGGCGCGGTGGCGCCCGAGGCGCCGGGCTTCCCGCTCGGCCTGTGGCACGGCTTCATCTTCCCGGTCGCCTGGATCCTGTCGCTGTTCATGCCCGAGGTCGCCATCTATGCGGTGCCCAACAACGGCGGCTGGTACGATTTCGGCTATTTCCTCGGCATCGTCGTGATCGGCGTCGGCGCGAGGAAGACCCGGGTGGTGCGCGAGCGGGTCGTGGTGCGCAAGGGGGAGGCTTGATGCCGGACCCGCTCACCCTCGGCCACCTGCTGACGCTGGCCGCCGCCCTCGCCGCCCTCTACGCGCTGTGGCAGCTCGCGGTCTGGGCCGGCAACCGCGGCCACGGCCGCGGCACGCCCCAATATGCCCGCGCCCGCGACGGCCGCCGCTACGCGCTCTGGGGCTTCGCCGCCGCCCTCCTGCTCGTCGCCCTCGGCCGCCTGACGCCGCTCGGCGACATGGCGCTGGGCCGATGAACGCCGCCTATTTCGCGATCGGCGCCGCCTTGGCCGCCATCTCGGTCGTCTTCTTCGCCCGCGCCGGCAGGACGGCCGAGCCCGCCAAGGCGCGCGGCGCTCGCCTCGTCGGCGCGCTGTTCGTCCTTGCCGGCCTGTTCTTCATCGCCGCCGGCGCCATTTCGCTCGCCAAGGATTGACCCGGGAGTAACGGACATGCCTCTTCTCGAAGCCCGCAAGCAGTACAAGCCGTTCGAATATCCCTGGGCGTTCGACTATTGGAAGCGCCAGCAGCAGATCCACTGGATGCCCGAGGAGGTGCCGCTGGGCGAGGACTGCCGCGACTGGGCGCAGAAGCTGACCGACCACGAGCGCTCGCTCCTCACCCAGATCTTCCGCTTCTTCACCCAGGCCGACGTCGAGGTGCAGGACTGCTACCACGACAAATACGGCCGGGTGTTCAAGCCGACCGAGGTGAAGATGATGCTGACCGCCTTCTCCAACATGGAGACGGTGCACATCGCCGCCTACAGCCACCTGCTCGACACGATCGGCATGCCCGAAAGCGAGTACTCGGCCTTCCTCCAGTACAAGGAGATGAAGGACAAGCACGACTATCTCGCCAGCTTCGGCGTCGACAGCGACGCCGACATCGCCCGCACCCTCGCCATGTTCGGCGGCTTCACCGAGGGGCTGCAGCTGTTCGCCAGCTTCGCCATGCTGATGAACTTCCCGCGCTTCAACAAGATGAAGGGCATGGGCCAGATCGTCAGCTGGTCGGTGCGCGACGAGACGCTCCACTGCGAGGGCATCACCCGCCTGTTCCACGCCTTCGTCAAGGAGCGCGACTGCATGACCAAGGCGGTGCGCGACGACATCATGGACGTGTGCCAGAAGACGGTGCGCCTCGAGGACGCCTTCATCGATCTCGCCTTCGAGATGGGCCCGGTCCCCGGCATGACGCCGAGGGAGATCAAGAAATACATCCGCTACATCGCCGACTGGCGCCTCGGCCAATTGGGCTTCGCGCCGATCTACATGATCGACGAGCACCCGCTGCCCTGGCTCGCGCCGCTCCTCAACGGCGTCGAGCACGCCAACTTCTTCGAGACGAGAGCGACCGAATATTCCAAGGCGGCGACGCGCGGGAACTGGGGCGAGGTCTGGGACAATTTCGACCGGCGCAAGGCCGCGAAGGCGGCGAACGACGGGGGCGCGGGGGCCGAGGCGTCAGCGAAGGCGGACGGCGACGACATGTTCTCGCGGGCCGGCGTGGCGGCGGAATAACTCCCGCTTCCGGGAGAGGGCCGGGGAGAGGGTCTGAAATGGTCCGCGTCGACTCCGAAGCGATTCTGGAGATCGACTACGACGCGGCCGCGGCGACCCTCTACGTCCGCTTCACCGATGGCGACTGGTACAGCTATTTCGGGGTGCCATCGGGAGTGCATCAGGCATTCTTGGCCGCGGACTCTCACGGCCGTTTCTTCCACGATCATATCCGTGACCGCTACCCCTTCCGGAAAGGCCGCTGATGCCGGTCGTCTCCGTCTTCAATTTCTTCGAGACCCGCGCGACCGAATATTCGAAGGCGGCGACGCGCGGGAACTGGGGCGAGGTGTGGGAGAACTTCGACCGGAAGGCCGAAGGCGGCGAACGACGCGCCGGAGGAGGCCGGCGGCGACGACATGTTCTCGCGGGCGGCGTGGCGGGGGAGTAGCTTCGCGTGAAGGTCGAGCAGGACTTCATTGAAGCCGCATGCTTCTTGGGAGTGGAAGAAGAGGGAAAGATAGTTCCACGAGCTTCTGGATTCTATGCTGTCGTGCCCTATCAGCACCTTCGGACATGGGGGCGAGGTTATCTGGTGACAGCTCGGCACAACATCGAGAAGGCCGCTAGCCGACAGTTATACGCCTCTATCAACCATGGCCCGATGGGAGGCGACCGAGTGGCGGATTGGCTGCCCATAAATGTTGATCGCTGGTTCGGACACCCAACAGACGAAGCAGCAGATGTAGCTATAGCAGATTGGCGGCCTCCGCACGGGACACAGCAGAGCTACAGGGGAATCCTTACGGATGCCTTTGTTGACGGTCCTCCTGAGACGGGGCCACCTTTCGATTTGGCGGAGGGGATGGAAACCGCAACGGTTGGCCTTTTCGCGTATCACGCCGGCGCTAGTCGGCATACCCCCATCGTCAGAATAGGAAACATAGCTGCTAGGCCTTCCGACAGAGTGCGAACTGCGCGTGGGCCGGCCGAGGCCTTCCTGATCGAGGCTCGGTCGGTAGGTGGCCTGAGCGGCTCACCTGTTTTCGTCAGAGAGGAGACGTATAGCGGCTTGCAACGTCATCCTCTGCTCGGACTAGTCCAAGGCCATTTCGACTGGAAGGAGGAGCATGCCTCCGATCAGTGGCAACCAATTCACACAGGAATTGCTGTGGTCACGCCATCGTCGAAAGTATTAGATGTGCTTCGACAACCCGAACTCGCGGATACGCGGGAACGCGGGATATTCGTCTTCTGAAGATGTCGGCGATTTCCGGCAATCTGCGTAAATTCGGGGGGCACAATACCTAATTCGCCGCTAGCCTATCGGCGGCCCATGCAACCCTCAGCTCGACCCCACCAGATTCCAAAGGCTCACTCAGCATCCCAGCCTCAAGCCCCGGCTGCCCTACGGCAGCGAAGAACGCCGCGTAATCCCCAAACCCGCTCGCCTTCGGGCAGAAGCTCTGCACCAGCATCACCGCGCGCCGCGCCCGATAACGCCGCGCCTCCAGCAGCGCGGAGGCGGTACGGTGGAGAAACTGGTAGCGCAACGGACCGCACGCCGCCGGATCGAGGCCGAACATGCCGGCGAGATAGGCCAGCCGCCGATGCTTCGCCTCGCCCGCGCCGCTCAGCCATTCGTCCACCGTCGGCCCGAAACTCTCGTCCACCTTCGCCTCGATTGCCAGCACCGCTAGCTCGTCCTCGATGCCGAGCACGGCCATCAGATCGGTCTGTGTCGGCCGCTGCCCGTCTCCGAGATCGACGCAGCGCTCCAGCCAAGCGTCGATCAGCTCGGCTCCGCGGTATTCCTCCGCCTGATCGAGCACCGCCCGCACCGAAGCCGGAATGTCGTTTGCGTGAAACCAACTCTCCGCCACCGCCTTCGCCGACCGTCCCTCCTTCCAGTGCTTCGGCTTGCCGAGATGCGGGATCACGTCCTCTGGCCTGAGCAGCGGGACATGGATGCGAGGGAGCTTGCGCATAGGACGCGAATGACGCCCGCCGTCCGCAAAAACAACTGTAGACAAATTCTACAAAGCGGTTGACGTGGTTTAGCAGATCGCTAAAGATCTCGTTATGTTCCGCTCCGCCGACGACCTTTCCGAAGCCGGCATCGACCTCCTTGCTTCGGCGCGCGGCAAGCGGTTTGGCACCATCCTCGCCGACCCGCCGTGGCAGTTTCAGAACCGCACCGGAAAGGTCGCTCCGGAGCACAGGCGGCTGTCGCGCTATCCGACGATGACCCTAGAGGAGATTTGCGCGCTGCCGGTCGCCGATATCGCCGCCGATCCCTCGCACCTCTACCTCTGGGTGCCGAACGCGCTGCTGCCGGAGGGGCTGAAGGTGATGGAGGCGTGGGGCTATCGCTACGTCTCGAACATCATTTGGCACAAGGTGCGCAAGGACGGCGGCTCGGACGGGCGAGGGGTCGGCTTCTACTTCCGCAACGTCACCGAGCTCCTCCTGTTCGGCATCCGCGGCAAGAATGCCCGCACCCTCGATCCCGGCCGCAGCCAGGTCAACATGATCCAGACCCGCAAGCGCGAGCACAGCCGGAAGCCGGACGAGCAGTACGAGCTGATCGAGAAATGCAGTTGGGGCCCGCGCCTCGAAATGTTCAGCCGGGGCAAGCGCCGCGGCTGGACCGCCTGGGGCAACCAGGCCGACCAAGGTTACAAGCCGACTTGGGACACCTACAGCTACAACAGCGCCGTCGCCGACGTCGCGGCGGAGTAGCTACTCTTCTGCCTCCTCATCGTCGCCTGCGACGAGATCGGCAGCGTCCACGCCCTTCTTGATGACGGGGTGCCTCTCTTTCCAGCGCTCGAAGTCCGCCACGACCGGTGGCTTGATCCCGATCGCCAGAATGGGACACCCGCCGCCTCGCCCCGCATCGAGGCGGTAGGTGAGCTTGCCCATCCAGGTCGTGCTGGCACCGTACTTGCTCTTGAAGTCCCTGATTTCCACTCGGCGCCCGATTTCCGCGAACAGCGGGCTGAGCGACGTGTCTCGGGTGAGGAGCACGCCGGCGTCGATGAGGCCTGCCTCGTAGAACGTCCGCATCGCGTAGAGGTCGCGATCAAACGTCTGATCCTTGCTGTTCCACTCCATATCGAACGCCACCCGATTCTTCACGAAGTCGATCTTGTGGCCGTCGATGATGTTGTTGATCCGGAAAACCCTGCATTCCCTGATCGTTTTCGACGCGCTTTTGATCACACCATATTTTGGGTTGGGCTCGGCTGTGGTGGTCTCAATGAGCATGTCGCCCCGGATACGTGTCTCGTACCACCCCTTTGGCAGAAGCAAATCGTCCATCTTCAGGGCAATCTTGCTCTTGTTCCGGCCGCCTTCCACCATCTCCTGCGTGTCGATCGTGAACTCCATCAGAGTATCGATCAACTCACTGAAGTCAGCTGGCGAAGCTGCGGCTAGGATTCGTGCCGCGTTACGGTAGCTATGGACTTCGTACCGCTCGCCAAATTCCGCTGGCAGCGCCTCCCCGAGATCTCGGTCCTTCGCGGAGATCAGCGGCGCTTGATCATGGATACAGGGTGCGTCCTTAGCCATTTGCATTCGCTACTCGTGCAAGAGTTGGGGTGGCACCACGCCGCTGGCGTCCGCGCTCCCGTCGATAAACCGCACTCCCGCCGCTTCGAACGCTCGGCGGATCGCTGCGACGTTCCTTACCTGGAGCGATTCTCCCTGTTCCAGCCGCAGGACGGTTCGGCGGCTCACGCCGGACGCGACTGCCGTTTGATCGAGCGACCACTGCAGCGCCGCCCGCGCCATTCTCGCTTGAGCAGCTGAGATTCTGTCACTCAGATTGCCAAACCCCTTGACCAACAGCCGAAGTTTCACCTACAGTGACAGAAACAAGGAAGGACCCTCAGGCATGGCTGCCCGGAGGCATAACCTGACGCGCCGGCAAGTGCTAGGCGCGGCCGCCGGCGCTTGCGCCGCCGGGGACATGTACGCGTTACATGTCCCCCTATCCGGCGCTCAGCCGTCGGACGCCGCTTGGGGACATGTACAAGTACACGTCCCCTCCGCCTCCGT
>JALYHK010000076.1:698-6406 GCA_030776605.1 Pseudomonadota bacterium | reverse complement strand
CGCGGCCAGCGTCGCGCCGAGTGCGGTCCAGCGCGCCGCCTGGGCGCTCATCCACAGGCAGGCGATCCCCGCCGCCAGCGGCAGCGCGAGCAGCAGCGTCAGGACCGGGAAGCCGAGCTGGTTCACCGGATACGCCCCCCGACACTGCGCCCTCTACACATTTGCGCGCGCACGCCCCTCATCGCGCCATCGCCCAGGTGGTGGCGGCGGCGATGCCGAGCAGCATCACCAGCGCATAGGTGTAGAGATAGCCGGTCTGGAGCCGGGCGGTCAGCTGGTTGCCGCCGGCGATGAGCGCAGCGGCGCCGTCGGGGCCGAAGCGGTCGATCGTCCCCTCATCGCCGCGCTTCCAGAACAGGCGGCCGAGCCACAGCGACGGGCGGACGACGAGGACGTCGTAAATCTCGTCGAAGAACCACTTGTTGTAGAGGAAGGTGTAGAGCGGCCTGACGTTGGCGACGACAGCCTCGGGCAGGCGCGGATTGCGGATATAGGCGTTCCAGGCGATGTAGAGGCCGAGCAGCATCGCCGCCGCCGGCGCGAGCTTCACCCACAGCGGCGCGTCGTGGATCGCGTGCATCAGATGCTCGTCGAAATAGAGCGAGCCGGCCCAGAAATGCGCGCCCTCCTCGTAATCGACGAAGGCGTGGTGGAAGGCGATGCCGGCGAAGACCGCCCCCAGCGACAGCAGCGCGAGCGGGACGAGCATGGTCCAGGGGCTCTCGTGCGGGTGGTAGCCGCCCGTTCCCTCGGGAATGGCGGTATGGCCCGGCTCCTCGGGCCGCGTATCATGCCCGGCATGCTCGTCCTCGGGATGAGGATCCGCCTCGTGCGCCTCTTGGCGGCCGTGCTGGGCGTCGTGGAGCGCGTGCTGGACATGGCCCGACGCCGCCCAGCGGGGCCGGCCGAAGAAGGTGAGGAAGACGAGCCGCCAGCTGTAGAAGCTGGTGAGCAAAGCCGCGAACACGCCGATCGCGAAGGCGAAGCCGCCGATCGTCGTGCCGCTCATATAGGCGCTCTCGATGATCGCGTCCTTGGAGAAGAAGCCGGCGAAGCCGAAACTCGGCAACCCCGCCATCTGGATGATGCCGACGCCGGTGATCGAAAGCGTGCCGATCAGCATCGCCCAGAAGGTGAACGGGATCTCCTTCCTCAAGGCCCCGTAGAAGCGCATGTCCTGCTCGTGGTGCATGGCGTGGATGACCGAGCCGGCGCCGAGGAAGAGCAAGGCCTTGAAGAAGGCGTGGGTGAAGAGGTGGAACATCGCGGCGCCGTAGGCACCGACCCCGGCGGCGAAGAACATGTAGCCCAGCTGTGAGCAGGTCGAATAAGCGATCACCCGCTTGATATCGTTCTGGACGGTACCGACCGTCGCCGCGAACAAAGCGGTGGCGGCGCCGACGAAGGTGACGACGCCGAGTGCGGCGTCGCTGGTCTCGAACATCGGCGAGAGGCGGCAGACCATGAACACGCCGGCGGTGACCATCGTCGCCGCATGGATCAGCGCGGATACCGGCGTCGGGCCCTCCATCGCGTCGGGGAGCCAGGTGTGGAGCCCGAGCTGCGCGGATTTGCCCATCGCGCCGATGAAGAGGAGGATGCAGATCGTCGTCATCACGTCGACCCGCATCCCGAGGAAGCCGAAGGTCGCGCCGGCCATGCCCGGCGCGGCCTCGAGGATCGCCGGGATGGAGACAGTGCCGAACACGAGGAAGGTCGCGAAGATGCCGAGCGAGAAGCCGAAATCGCCGATCCGGTTGACGATGAAGGCCTTGAGCGCCGCCGCATTGGCGGAGGGCTTGTGGTACCAGAAGCCGATCAGCAGGTAGGAGGCGAGGCCGACGCCCTCCCAGCCGAAGAACATCTGAACGAGATTGTCCGCCGTCACCAGCATCAGCATCGCGAAGGTGAACAGCGACAGATAGGCGAAGAAGCGGGGCTGGCTGTCGTCCTCGGCCATATAGCCCCAGGAATAGAGGTGGACGAGCGCCGAGACGGTCGTGACCACCACCAGCATCACCGAGGTCAGCGCGTCGACGCGCAGCGCCCAGTCGACGGTGAGGTTGCCCGAGTGGATCCAGGTGAGGACCGGGTGGAGCTGGCTGTGCTCGGTCCCGGCCATGAAGCCGAGGAAGATCGGCCAGGACAGGAACATCGAGACGAACAGCGCGCCCGTCGTCACCAGCTTCGCCGCGAGATTGCCGATCATGCGGTTGCCCAGTCCCGCGACGATCGCGGCGAGCAAGGGCAGGAAGACGATGAGCTGGACCTGCACGGCTCCGATCAGCCCCTCATCTGGTTGATGTCGTCGACCGCGATGGTGCCGCGGTTGCGGAAGTAGATGACGAGGATGGCAAGGCCGATCGCCGCCTCGGCCGCCGCGACGGTGAGGACGAACATCGCGAAAACCTGCCCGACCATGTCACCGAGGAAGACGGAGAAGGCGACCAGGTTGATGTTGACGGCGAGCAGGATGAGCTCGATCGCCATCAGGATGACGATCACGTTCTTGCGGTTGAGGAAGATGCCGAACACGCCGAGCACGAACAGGATCGCGCCCACCGCCAGGTAGTGGCCGAGCCCGATCATAGCTCGACGCCCTCGCCGACGCCCGGATCCACCATCCGCACCGCTTCCTCGGGCCGGCGGCGGACCTGCTCGGACACCTTCTGCGGGCGCACGTCCGGCCGGGCGCGGTGGGTGAGCACGATCGCGCCCACCATCGCTACCAGCAGCACCAGCCCCGCCGCTTCGAAGATGAAGACGTAGCGGGTGTAGAGGACGTTGCCGAGCGCCTCGATGTTGCTGAGCTGCGGGTCTACGGGCGCCGCGCGGGCGGCGGCGATCTCGATGCCGCCGGCGCTCCAGGCGCCGATCGCGAAAGCGATCTCGACGATCAGCACCAGGGCGAGCAGCGTCCCGACCGGCCAGTAGCGGGCCATGCCGGCGCGCAGCTGAGCGAAGTCGACGTCGAGCATCATCACCACGAACAGGAACAGGACGGCGACCGCGCCGACGTAGACGATGACCAGCACGAAAGCGAGGAACTCCGCTCCGATCAGCAGGAACAGCCCCGCCGCGTTGAAGAAGGCGAGGATCAGCCACAGCACGCTGTGCACCGGGTTGCGCGAGGCGATCGTCATCACCCCGGAGGCGATCACCACGCTCGCGAACAGATAAAAGACGAAGGCCTGGATCATGACGGGCCCGCCGTCGCCCCAGGGGGCACCCCGTCGAAGTACCACTTCGACGCGAGCCCGAAGGCCGCGGCCTCGGGGAGAGCCGCCGACACTCGCTGTGCTGAGATCCGGGCCTTCGCCGGGATGACGCGATGATGATGCATGGCCCTGTTCGCGGCTCTTCGGATTGGCGGGGTGGCGTTAACGGTAGGGCGCGTCGGCGGCAAGATTGGCCGCGAGGATGCGCTCCCACTTGTCGCCATTGTCGAGCAGCTTGGCCTTGTCGTAGATCAGCTCCTCGCGCGTCTCGGTCGAAAACTCCATGTTCGGCCCCTGGACGATCGCGTCGACGGGGCAGGCCTCCTCGCAGAGGCCGCAATAGATGCACTTGGTCATGTCGATGTCGTAGCGGGTCGTCCGGCGGCTGCCGTCCTCGCGCGGCTCGGCCTCGATGGTGATGCACACCGCCGGGCAGACCGCCTCGCACAGCTTGCAGGCGATGCAGCGCTCCTCGCCGTTCGGATAACGCCGCAGCGCATGCTCGCCGCGGAAGCGGGGCGAGATCGGGTTCTTCTCGTAAGGGTAGTTGATCGTCGCCTTGCGCCTGAAGAAATATTTCAGCGTCAGCCAATGCGCCTTCACCAGCTCCCACAGCGTGAACGACTTGATGTAATGGGCGATGCTGCTCATGAGAGGGCTCCGTAGCGGGTAACCATCAGCCAGCCCGACACCAGGAAGACCCAGAAGAGCGAGATCGGCAGGAATATCTTCCAGCCGAGCCGCATCAGCTGGTCATAGCGGAAGCGCGGCACCGTCGCCTTCACCCAGCTGAAGATGAAGAAGAAGATCAGGATCTTGAGGAAGAACCAGAAAATGCCGGGGATGGCGTAGAGCGGCTCCCAGTGGATCGGCGGCAGCCATCCGCCCCAGAAGAGCAGCGCGTTGAGGCCGCACATCAGGAGGACGTTGCCGTACTCGCCGAGCCAGAACAAAGCGAAGCTCATCGAGCTATATTCGGTCTGATAGCCGGCGACGAGCTCCGACTCCGCCTCGGTGAGATCGAACGGCGCACGGGCCGTCTCCGCCATCGACGAGATGAAGAAGATCACCGCCATCGGGAACAGCAAGGGATTGAAGCCGAAGCCGTTGATCAGGCCCAGAATATGCCCCTGCTGGGCGAGGATGATCTGCGAGAGGTTGAAGCTCCCCGCCCACAGCACCACCGGGATCAGCACGAAGCCGACCGACACTTCGTAGCTCACCATCTGCGCGGCCGCGCGCAGCGCCGAATAGAAGGGATATTTGGAGTTGGACGCCCAGCCGGCGATGATCACCCCGTAGACGCCGAGCGAGGAGACGGCGAGCAGGTAGAGGAGGCCGACGTTGATGTCGGCGAGCACCATGCCGGGCCCGAACGGGATCACCGCCCAGCCGATCAGCGCGACGGTGAAGGTGAGGATCGGGGCGATGATGAACAGGACGCGGTTCGCGCCCGAAGGGATGATCGTCTCCTTGAGGAACACCTTGAGCCCGTCGGCGAAGCTCTGGAGCAGCCCGAACGGGCCCACCACGTTCGGCCCGCGCCGCAGCGCCATCGCCGCCCAGATCTTGCGGTCGGCATAGATGATCATCGCCACCGCCAGCATCAGCGGCAGCGCGATCATCAGGATCAGGACGAGCGTCGCGACGAACCAGCCGAAGCCGTAGCCGAGCGTCCCCTGGAACCATTCGGTCATTGCGCGAGATCCCGCGAGCCGTTCGGCCCGAGCGAGGTCGAGGACCATGCCCGAGCGAATCCGAGGGCCAGAGCCTCGCTGCCGCTCAGCAGGACCTCTCGACTTCGCTCGATGTGAACGGTGTTCATGGCAAGATGCATCGGCGTCCCCATCACTCCGCCGCGTCCTCGAAAGTCTGACGGTGGAGGATCTCGGCCGAGCAGCGCTGGAGCGTCGGCGAGGCGCGGGCGATCGGGTTGGTGAGGTAGAAATCCTCGATCGGATAGACGATCTCGCCCGAAACGGGCGGCGCGGCCGGCGCGGCCGGGAGCGCGCCGAAGACGGCAAGCCCCGGCTCGGCGAGGTGCGGACGCTCGGCTCCCATCGCCTCGCGGAGCTGGTCGAAATCGTCGAACGGGAGCGGCTTTCCCAGCGCGTCGGAGAGCGCGCGAAGGATACTCCAGTCGGTCCGGGCGTCGCCTGGCGGATGGGTCGCCCGTTCGGAGAATTGCACCCTCCCCTCGAGGTTCACATAGGTGCCGTGCTTCTCCGAATAGGCCGCGCCGGGCAGCACCACGTTGGCGACCTGGACCCCGGCATCGCCGTGGCTGCCGATGTAGACGGTGAAGGTGCCGGCGAAGGCGGACAGGTCGGTCTCGTCGACGCCGAGCAGGAACAGGGCCTTCAGCGATGCCGCGCGCGTCCTGATAGCCTCGATCCCGCCCTCGGTCGTGAAGCCGAGGTCGAGGGCGCCGACGCGGGCGGCGGCGGTGTGGAGCAGGTTGAAGGTCGCGCCGAGGCCGGCGGCGGTGGC
>JALYHK010000076.1:0-688 GCA_030776605.1 Pseudomonadota bacterium | reverse complement strand
GACGACCACCGCGCTATTCTCTTGCGCGTCAAAAGCTTGCGACACCTCCTTCGGAAGCTTGCCGAGCAGCGAAAGGTCGTTGCCGAGCCAGGTGCCGGGATAAGTAAGGTCCACCTCCGGACCGATAGCGAACACTCTCGCTCCGGCCTTGACCGCCTTGCGGATGCGGGTGTTGACCAGCGGGGCTTCCCAGCGGACGTTGCTGCCGACGATCAGGATTGCCCTCGCCTCCTCGATCCCCGCGATGGTCGAGTTGAAGCGGTAGGCGGCGGGATGCGAGACGTCGAACTTCGCCCCGTCCTGCCGGCATTCGTGCAGCGAGGAGCCGAAGGTGCGCAGCAGCGCCTTGGCCGCATAGACCGATTCCACCTCCTGAAGGTCGCCCGCGAGCGCGGCGACCTCGTCTCCCGCGGCGCCTTCGAGACGTGCGGCGACGAGGTCGAAAGCCTCTTCCCAGCTCGCTTCCTCCAGGCGGCCGTTCCTCCGGATCCACGGCCGGTCGAGCCGGCGGCGGAGCAGCCCGTCGACGCAATGGCGGGTCTTGTCGTGCGCCCACTCCTCGTTGACGTCCTCGTTCAGCCTCGGCAGCGCGCGCATCACTTCGCGCATGCGGGTGTCGAGCCGGATGTTGGTGCCGACCGCGTCCATCACGTCGATCGCCGGAATCTTGCGCAGCTCCCACGGGCGC
>JALYHK010000075.1 GCA_030776605.1 Pseudomonadota bacterium | reverse complement strand
CCTCTATGTCGAGCGCCCGGCCGGTGGCGCCGATCCCCTGGAACCACGCGGCGCGGGCGAAATCGTAGCCGCCCGGCACGGCGGCGGCGGCGGGCGGCATCACCCAGGCGCGGACGCGCATCGAGGCGCCCGGCTGCAGCGCCTCCACGGCGTCATCCTCATCGACATTGACCCGGATCCGCGGCGGCAGCCCCGAGCCGGCGGCGAGGCGCACGACCAGGCGCACAGCCTGGCGGGCAGGAAGGCGCTGGAGGCTCTCCACGGTGGCGTCGAACCGCGCCATCTGGGCCCGCTCGAGGCGCGGCGCGGCGACGCGCTCCGCCTTCCACCAGATGTTGGCGCAGCCGACGGCCGCGGCAAGCGTGAAGACGGCGAGCGCACGGCCCCAATGGGTCGCGCCGGCCGCGGCGAGCAGGGCGAGCGCCGTCCCCAGCGCGAGGAGCAGGACGGCTGGTCGGGCAGCCAGAACCAGCCCGCGATGCCGACGATCAGGCCGACCGGCAGCCATAAGGGGAGCTGGTCGCGCTCGCGATCCGCGAGGGATTCAAGGCGGCCGGAGAGGGTGGCAAGGGCGGCGCGCCAGCCGCCCGCCGGGCCGGTTTGTCGCGGCGGGAGGGCTATGCTAGGGGCGCTCGCGTTCCCGGTCGCCATGGCCCCATCCTTGGAGAAAGCGCGCGTGAGCGCAAGCACGGTCGTTACCCGCTTCGCGCCCTCGCCCACGGGATTCCTGCACATCGGCGGCGCCCGCACCGCGCTGTTCAACTGGCTCTACGCACGCCGCCACGGCGGGCATTTCCTGCTCCGGATCGAGGACACCGACCGGGCGCGCTCGACCCAGCAGGCGATCGACGCCATCCTCGAGGGAATGCGCTGGCTCGGGCTCGACTGGGACGGCCACGAATATTACCAGTCGCAGTTCGCCGTCCGCCACGCCGAGGTGGCGCAGGAGCTGCTCGCCCGCGGCCACGCCTATCGCTGCTGGATGAGCCAGGAGGAGCTCGCGGAGCAGCGCGCACGGGCGCAGGCCGAGCGGCGGCCGTTCCGGGTCGAGAGCGCCTGGCGCGACTGCGCGCGCGATGCGCCGACGCCCGACGCGCCCTTCGTGATCCGGCTCAGGGCGCCGCGCGATGGGGAAACTGCCATCGAGGACCGGGTGCAGGGCCGGGTCGCGGTCCAGAACGCGGAGATCGACGACTTCATCCTGCTGCGCTCGGACGGCACGCCGACCTACATGCTCGCCGTCGTCGTCGACGACCACGACATCGGCGTCACCCACGTCATCCGCGGCGACGACCATTTGAACAACGCGTTCCGGCAGCTCGCGATCGTCAGGGCGATGAGCTGGCCCGAGCCCGTCTTCGCCCATGTGCCGCTGATCCACGGACAGGACGGCGCCAAGCTGTCGAAGCGGCACGGCGCCGTCGGTGTCGAGGCCTATCGCGACGAGCTCGGCATTCTCCCCGAGGCGATGTTCAACTATCTGCTGCGGCTCGGCTGGGGCCACGGCGACGAGGAGATCATCAGCCGCGAGGATGCGGTACGCTGGTTCGATCTCGACCATGTCGGCCGCTCGCCCTCGCGCTTCGACATCAAGAAGCTTGAGAACCTCAACGGCCACTACATACGCGAGGCGGACGACGGCCGGCTGGCCGGGCTGGTCGCGCCGCGGCTGGGGACGCTGCTCGGCCGGTCGTTGACGGCGGACGAGATCGCGCTGCTCACCCGCGCGATGCCCGAGCTCAAGCCGCGGGCGAAGAGCCTGGGGGAGCTCGCCGAGGGCGCCGCCTTCCTGTTCGAGACGCGGCCGCTCGACATGGACGAGCGGGCGCAGGCGCTGCTAGAGGGCCGGGCGGCGGACCTGCTCGCCCTCGTCCATCGGCGCCTCGCGGCGCTTCCCGAATGGACGCAGGAGACGACCGAGCGGGCCGTGCGGGAGGCGGCCGAGGCCGAGGGCGCCAAGCTGGGCGAGGTGGCGCAGCCCCTGCGGGCGGCGCTCACCGGGCGGGCGACGTCGCCGGGCATATTCGATGTGCTGGTGCTGCTGGGCCGCGAGGAGAGCCTCGCGCGCATCGCGGACCGAATGACGAAGGGGAAATAAGATGGCGGACAAGGCCAGCCTCACGATCGGCGACAAGAGCTACGATCATGAGATGCATTCTGGGACGGCGGGGCCGGACGTCATCGACATCAGGAAGCTCTACGGCCAGGCCGGCGTCTTCACCTACGACCCCGGCTTCACCTCGACCGCCAGCTGCCAGTCGCGGATAACCTATATCGACGGGGACGAGGGCGTCCTGCTCCACCGCGGCTATCCGATCGACCAGCTCGCCGAGCATTCCACCTTTATGGAAGTCGCCTATCTGCTCCTCAACGGGGAGCTGCCGAGCCGCGACGAGCTCGACCGCTTCACCTGGACGATCACCCGCCACACGATGCTGCACGAGCAGCTGATGACCTTCTACCGCGGCTTCCGGCGCGACGCGCATCCGATGGCGATCATGTGCGGCGTGGTCGGCGCGCTCTCCGCCTTCTACCACGATTCGACCGACATCACCGACCCGCACCAGCGGATGGTCGCCAGCCACCGGCTGATCGCCAAGATGCCGACGATCGCCGCGATGGCCTACAAATATTCGATCGGCCAGCCGTTCATGTACCCCCGGAACAGCCTCTCCTACACCGGTAATTTCCTCAGGATGACCTTCGGCGTGCCGGCCGAGGATTATGAGGTGAACCCGGTGGTCGAGAATGCGATGCGGCGGATCTTCATCCTCCACGCCGACCACGAGCAGAACGCCTCGACCTCGACGGTGCGGCTGGCGGGCTCGTCCGGCGCCAATCCCTTCGCCTGCATTGCCGCGGGCATCGCCTGCCTCTGGGGCCCGGCGCACGGCGGCGCCAACGAAGCGGCGCTCAACATGCTGCGCGAGATCGGCACGCCCGAGCGCATTCCCGAATATATCGCCCGCGCCAAGGACCGGGACGACCCGTTCCGGCTGATGGGCTTCGGCCACCGCGTCTACAAGAACTACGACCCGCGCGCGAAGGTGATGCAGAAGACCGCCGAGGCGGTGCTGACCGAGCTCGGCGTGCGCGATCCGATCTTCGACGTCGCGCGCGAGCTCGAGCATATCGCGCTCAGCGACGATTATTTCATCGAGAAGAAGCTCTATCCCAACGTCGATTTCTATTCGGGCGTGATCCTCTCGGCGATCGGCTTTCCCACCTCCATGTTCACCGCCCTCTTCGCCCTCGCCCGCACCGTCGGCTGGGTGGCGCAGTGGAACGAGATGATCTCGGACCCCGACCAAAAGATCGGCCGGCCCCGCCAGCTCTACGTCGGCGAGACCCAGCGCGACTACGTACCGGTCGATCAGAGATAGCGTTCCAGGCACTCGCCGTTCCTGCTAGGCTGCGCGAATGCTCCGGATCTCGCTCCTCGCTGCTTTCTTCTGCAGCGCCTGCGCGCTGACGCCTCAGCCGGCGGCGCCGGTCGCCGGGCGATTGGCGGTCCCGGGGGGCGAGATAGCCTACAACGTCGCCGGTTCCGGACCGCCGCTCGTCCTCCTCCACGCGGGGCGGTTGGACAACAGCATGTGGGACCCGGTGATTCCGCGCCTCACAGCGCACCACCGGGTCGTCCGGTGGGACGCGCGTGGCCATGGCCACTCTTCGGCACCCGGAGGGCCGGGCGCGGACACGGCCGACGACCTCCGCCGGCTGCTGGACTCGCTCGGAATTCACCGCACCGCCATCGCCGGCATCTCGATGGGCTCCGGCACCGCCGCACATTTCACAATCCGTCACCCGGAGCGGGTCGAGCGGCTGATCCTGATGTCCACCAGCGCGCCGCCGCCGGGGACTCCCGCCGCCGCCGGAGCGCCGCCGCCGCTGACCACTGCCGAAGGGCGGCGGATGCTCGCGGCCACCCGCGTGCCGGCGACCGTCGTCGTCGGCGAGCGCGACAGCGCGCTGGTCCTCGAAACTGCACGGGCGATCGCAGCCGAAGTTCCGGGAGCGAGGCTCATCGTGGTCCGGGGCGGCCACAATGTCGTCGCCGACGCACCGAACGTCGTCGCCGCGGCGATCCTGGCGCAGCGACCCTAGCCTCCGAGCAATTGGCCAGCAGTCGCGATAAACGAAACCGAGCTTCGGGAACCGGAGCGCCGCTCACCCGGTTCCCACCGATGAGAGGACGAAGCCATGGCCGAAGACAGAACCAAGATATCGACCGGCCCGAACGAGCGGGCGGTGAACGAGCCGATCGCCGGGACCGGGCCGGGCATCCCCGACGAGGCGCGCGGGCCGGGCGAGGACATTCCGGAGCCGCCGAGCGACGAGGAGGTGGAGCGCGCGAAGAAGCAGCTCGGCGGCAAGAGCGGCGGCGGCTGAGGGCGCCTCGCTGGATTGACGACAGGTCCTCAGCACCGGCCTTTTGCGGGCGCGAAGCTCTGGTGCCCCTGGCCCGACTCGAACGGGCACTCCTTGCGGAACTCGATTTTGAGTCGAGCGCGTCTACCAATTCCGCCACAGGGGCATGCCGCCTCATCTAGGGAAGCGGCACAGCCGCCGCAACCGCGGCCGCCGCCGCGGCCGCCTCAGGCGGCGTCGCTGGCGACGCGTTCGGCGGCTTTCGGGTCCGGCCCGAAGCGGTTCGGCCCCCGCGTCCCCTCGATGAACATCATGATGACATTGTAGACCGGGATCAGCACGAACCAGCCGGACTTGTCCTGATCGTGCGCGCGGCGAACCGCAACGGCGATCCCCGGGATCAGCATCGCCAGCACGAACAGCAATGTCAGGAGCCCGCCGGTCAGATTGACCTCGACCGAGGCGGTGCCGTCGCCGAATTCTGAGCTCGTCTCGGCGGTTCCGCCGAGGCCGAGCGCCGCGTCGAGGAGCATCGCGATCACCAGGCCGATCAGAACGAACAGGAAGAACATCCAATACTCCTTGCGGCGCGAGCGGCCGGAGAAGTCGAAATAGCGCTTCAGCGGCAGGATCATGTAGTGCATGCCGGTCCCCCCTCCGTGGCGCCGGCGGCCGACGCGTGGCGCTTTGCGCAAGGTCCGACTTTTCCTTGTGCCGGGCAAGCGCGAAAATAGCGCCGGCCGTCGCTCGCCGCGGGCTGGCAACCGCGCCCGCTTCGCCTATCTCAGGGGCGAAGGCGGCGGCGATCGGGCCGGCGGCGGCAGCCGGAGCGAGGCGACATGAAACCGATGACCGAGCAGCATCTGGCGGTGCTCCGACGCCACATGGTCGAGGTGATCGGCATCCATTTCGATCTCGCGAGCGAGGAGATCGGCAAGGACGAGCCCGAGCGGATGCTGCAGAACGCCTTGCTGCGGGTCCCGCGCCACCTGTTCGTCCCGGCGCAGCTGGCGATCGCCGCCTATCAGGACACGCCGCTGCCGATCGGCTTCGACAAGACGGTCTCCCAGCCCTTCATCGGTGCGCTGATGCTGGACCTGCTCGGCGTGGGACCGGGGCAGAAGGTCCTCGAGGTCGGGACCGGCCTGGGCTACCAGGCGGCGGTGCTGGCGGAGCTCAGCGCGCGGCTCTGGACGGTGGAGATCGTCGAGGAGTTCGCCAGCGAGGCGGGGCTCAGGCTCTCGACCCTCGGCTACGAGGGAATTTCGCTCCGCGTCGGCGACGGCTCGCGCGGCTGGGCCGAGCACGCTCCCTTCGACCGCATCCTCGTCACCGCCGCGGCGAAGGAGCCGCCGCCGGCGCTGGTCGAGCAGCTCGCGCCGGGCGGGCGGATGGTGATCCCGATCGGACCGAAGGAGGTCCAGCAGCTCAGCGTCCTCGAAAAGAAGGCGGACGGGAGCCTCGCCAACCGCGACGTCATACCGGTGCGTTTCACCCAGCTCGAGATGGTCTCCTGAGCCCGTGCCGCAGACCAGCGCAGGCATCCTGATGCACCGCCCGGGCGCGGGCGGCCCGGAAGTGCTGCTGGTCCACTTCGGCGGACCCTATTGGCGCAGCAGGGACGCCGGCGCCTGGGCGATCCCCAAGGGACTGGTGGAGCCCGATGAGGCGCCCGAGGCGGCGGCGCTGCGGGAGTTCGCCGAGGAACTGGGGACGCGTCCCGAAGGCGAGCCGCGCCCGCTCGCGCGGATCCGCCAGAAAGGCGGCAAGCGGGTGGAGGCGTTCGCGCTCGAGGGCGATCTCGACGTCGGCGCAATCCGCAGCAATCGCTTCACCGTCGAATGGCCGCCGCGCAGCGGGCAGCTCCGCTCCTTCCCCGAAGTGGACCGGGCGCAATGGTTCCCCCTCGACGCGGCGCGTGAGAAGATCCTGCCGAGCCAGCGGCCGCTGCTCGACGCCCTCGAGAGGATGCTCGGCAGCTAGGCGCCGCTGGCGCGAGCGGCGCGCGAGGCCCAGCGCACCGGCGCGTCGCCGGCGGCGG
>JALYHK010000074.1 GCA_030776605.1 Pseudomonadota bacterium | reverse complement strand
GCTTTCCGCCGCCGCCTCGACTGCAGGCCGCACCGCCGGGTCCTGGACGTGCGAAGCGACGTAGATGAGATCGCGCATCGCGAGCGGCTGGCCGAAATGCCCTTCCGGCACCAGCCGCGCCACCCGCTCCAGCTGGCGCAGCTGCCAGACGCTGAGGTCCCGCGCCAGCCGCTGCCCGACGCACTGCGACTGGGCGGGATCGAGGCCGTAGCGGCTGAGCTGCGGCTCGATGATGCTGGTCTCGGCCCGCCAATAATCGGCGGCATAGCCGGCGCAGCCGGCGAGGAGGCAAAGCGGCAGCAGGGCCGCGATCGGCGAACGCATCAACAGGCTTCTCCCGGCAAGGCTAGGCATTTGCGCGACCCTATGCACGGCGCGCGCCCGGCGGCAATATTCGTCGCGCCCTCGGCGCCCCTCAGTCGAGGTTCGGCCGCAGCCACCGCTCGGCCTGCTCGACCGGGACGCCGCGGCGGCCGGCATATTCCTCCAGCTGGTCGCGGCCGATCCGGGCGACGCCGAAATACTGGCTGTCGCGATGGCCGAAATAGAAGCCCGAAACCGCCGAGGTCGGCCACATCGCGAAGCTCTCGGTGAGCGTCACACCCGCGGGTTCGCCGCCGAGCATGTCGAACAGCACGGGCTTCAGGCTGTGGTCGGGGCAGGCGGGATAGCCGGGCGCGGGCCGGATGCCGGTATAATTCTCGCGGATCAGGTCCTGGTTGGTCTGGTGATCCTCCGGCTCATAGCCCCAGACGCTGGCGCGGACGTGCTGGTGGAGGCGCTCCGCAAAGGCCTCGGCCAGGCGGTCGGCGAGCGCTTTCAGGAGGATGTCCGAATAGTCGTCGTTCTCCGCCTTGAACCGCTCGAGGTGCGGCTCGAGGCCGTGGATGCCGACCGCGAAGCCGCCGATCCAATCCTCGCCCTCCGGATCGATGAAGTCGGCCAGGCACATGTTGGCCCGGCCTTCCCGCTTCTTCACCTGCTGGCGGAGGAAGGGGATGCGGACCTCTTTGTGCTCCTGCGGAAGCAGGAGCCCGGCTGGGTCCCTGCCTTCGCAGGGATACAAGACGACGACGTCGTCGCCTTCCCGCCGGCAGCGCCACAGGCCGACGGTGCCGCGAGCGGTCAGCCAGTGCTCGGCGACGATACGGTCGAGCATCGCCTGCGCGTCCTTGAACAGCGCGCGCGCGCTCTCGCCGACCACCTCGTCGTCGAGGATGGCGGGGTAATTGCCGGCGAGCTCCCAGGCGCGGAAGAAGGGCGTCCAGTCGATCACCGTGCGCAGGTCGCGCAGCGGCCACTCGCCGTAGTGGTGTAGCCCCGGGTGGAGCGGCGGCGGCGCCTGGCCCTCGGGGTCCCAGGGGGAGGCGTTGGCGCGCGCTTCGGCGAGGCTGGCCAGCTCGCTGTGGCCCCTCCCCGCCCGCGTCTCGCGCACGGTTTCGTAATCGGCCGCCGTCTTGACGATCAGCGGCTCCTTCTGCGTCTCGGAGACCAGTGAGGAGGCGACGCCGACGGCGCGGCTGGCGTCGAGGACGTGGAGCACCGGCCCCTCGTAGGCGGGGTCGATGCGAAGCGCGGTGTGCACCTTGCTCGTCGTTGCGCCGCCGATCAGCAGCGGCACCGCGAAGCCGGCGCGGGTCATCTCCTGCGCCACCGTCACCATCTCGTCGAGGGAGGGGGTGATCAGGCCGGAGAGGCCGATCATGTCGGCCTGGTTCTCGTTGGCCGCCCCAAGGATGTCCTGCCACGGCACCATCACGCCGAGGTCGATCACCTCGAAGCCGTTGCACTGGAGGACGACGCCGACGATGTTCTTGCCGATATCGTGGACGTCGCCCTTGACCGTCGCCATCACGATCCGGCCCTTGCCCTGGGTGGCGCCGGTCACCTCCTTCTCCGCCTCGATATAGGGGATGAGGTGGGCGACCGCCTTCTTCATCACCCGCGCCGACTTCACGACCTGGGGCAGGAACATCTTGCCCGATCCGAACAGGTCGCCGACGACGTTCATGCCGTCCATCAGCGGGCCTTCGATGACGTGGATCGGCCGCTCGGCCTGCAGCCGCGCTTCCTCGGTGTCCTCGACCACGAAGGCGTCGATGCCCTTGACCAGCGCGTGCTCGAGCCTTTTCTCGACCGCCCATCCGCGCCATTCCGCCTCGGCCTTCTCGCGCACCGGATCGGAGCCGCGATAGCGCTCGGCGAGGGTCACCAGCAGTTCCGTCGCGTCGTGGCGGCGGTCGAGGATCACGTCCTCGCAGGCCTCGCGCAGCTCGGCGTCGATCGCGTCGTAGACGTCGAGCTGGCCGGCGTTGACGATCGCCATGTCGAGTCCGGCCGGTATAGCATGATAAAGAAACACCGAGTGCATCGCCCGCCGCACCGCCTCGTTGCCGCGGAACGAGAAGCTGAGGTTCGACAGGCCGCCGGAGAGATGGACGTGCGGGCAGCGCGCCTTGATCTCGCGGCAGGCCTCGATGAAGTCGAGCGCATAGCGGCGATGCTCCTCGATCCCCGTCGCCACCGCGAAGATATTGGGATCGAAGATGATGTCCTCGGGCGGGAAGCCGTTTGCGGTGAGCAGCCGATAGGCGCGCTCGCAGATCTCGACCTTCCGCTCCTTGGTGTCGGCCTGGCCGACCTCGTCGAACGCCATGACGACGACCGCGGCGCCGTAGCCCCGCACCTTGTCGGCGAGGCGGAGGAACTCCTCCTCCCCCTCCTTCATGCTGATCGAATTGACGATGGGCTTGCCGGACACGCACTTGAGCCCGGCCTCGATCACGCTCCACTTGGAGCTGTCGATCATCACCGGCACCCGGGCGATGTCGGGCTCGGCCGCGATCAGCTTCAGGAAGGTGGTCATCGCCGCCTCGGCGTCGAGCAGGCCCTCGTCCATGTTGACGTCGATGATCTGCGCGCCGTTCTCGACCTGCTGGCGCGCGACCTCGACCGCGGCGACATAGTCGCCAACCATGATCATCTTCTTGAATCTCGCCGAGCCCGTCACGTTCGTCCGCTCGCCGATGTTGACGAAGGTCGCGGAGGCGGCGGCCGGCTGCTCGGCCGGAAGCGTGCGGGCAGCGGTGCTCATCTCAGGCGGCCAGCACCATCGGCTCGATGCCGGCGAGGAGGGTGCGCCGCTCCGGCGTCGGCAGCTTGCGCGGCGGATAGTCGCGGGTCGCCTCGGCGATCGCGCGGATGTGGGCGGGGGTGGTGCCGCAGCAGCCGCCGACGATGTTGACGATCCCCTGCTCGCACCACTGGCGCACCTGCGCCGCGGTGGTCTCCGGGCATTCGTCATAGTCGCCGAGATCGTTCGGCAGCCCGGCATTGGGATAGGCCATGATCAGCGTGTCGGCGACGGCCGAGAGGCTGGCGACGTGGCTCCTGAGCTGCGCCGCGCCGAACGAGCAGTTGAGCCCGACCGAGAGCGGCTCGGCGTGGCGCACCGACGCCCAGAAGGCCTCTATCGAGTGGCCGGAAAGGTTGCGGCCGGAAAGATCGGTGACCGTCATCGAAAGCATGATCGGCAGCGCGGGATCGACTCGGCGCGCGGCGTGGATCGCCGCCTTGGCGTTGAGCGTATCGAAGACGGTCTCGATCAGCACGATCTCGGCGCCGCCTTCGACCAGCCCTTCGATCTGCTCGACATAGACGTCGGACAGCGTGTCGAAGTCGATCTCGCGGTGGCCGGGGTCGTTGACGTCGGGCGAGAGCGACAGCGTCTTGTTGGTCGGGCCGAGCGCGCCCGCGACCCAGCGGCGTCGGCCGTCGCGGCCGGCGACCTCGCGGACGATCCGGGCCGCGGCGGCGTTGATCTCCCGCACCAGATGCTCGGTTCCGTAATCGGCCTGGCTGATCCGGTTGGCGTTGAAGCTGTTGGTGGCGAGGATGTCAGCGCCGGCGTCGGCGAAGCTGTGCGCGATCTCGGCGACGATATCGGGGCGGGTGAGGTTCAGAAGGTCGTTGTTGCCCTTCTGGTCGCGCGCGAGCTCGAGCCCGCCGCGATAGTCCGCCTCGACCAGCCTGCGCGCCTGGATCTGCGTCCCGTAGGCGCCGTCCTTGACGAGGATGCGGGTGGCGGCCTCGGCCCTAAGCTGCTGGGCGGTGTTCACTGGCATGGTCCTTCGGCCGCAGCCCGAGCAGGTGGCAGATGGCGTAGCTGAGCTCGGCCCGGTTGAGCGTGTAGAAATGGAAGTGCCGCACGCCCCCCGCGTAGAGCCGCGCGCAAAGTTCCGCGGCTACCGTGGCGGCGACCAGCTGGCGGGCGGCGGGCAGGTTGTCGAGCCCCTCGAACAGGTCGTCCATCCAGCGCGGGATGGTCGCTCCGCATGAGGCGGCGAACTTGCGCGTCTGGGCGACGTTCGAGACCGGCAGGATGCCCGGCACGATCTCTGCCGCGATCCCCGCCGCCGCCGCCTCGTCCTGAAAGCGGAAGAAGCAGTCCGGCGAGAAGAAGAATTGGGTGATCGCCCGGTCCGCGCCGGCGTCGATCTTGCGCTTCAGGTTGTCGAGGTCGGCGGCGCGTGTCACCGAATCGGGGTGGACCTCCGGATAGGCGGCGACCGAAACCTCGAACGGCGCCACCCGCTTCACGCCGGCGACCAGCTCGGCGGCGTTGGCATAGCCCTGCGGATGGGCCGCGAACGGTCTGCCGGCCTCGGGCGGATCGCCGCGCAGCGCGACGATATGGCGAACGCCCGCCTCCCAGTAGCCGCGGGCGACGGCGTCGATCTCTTCCCGGCTCGCCTCGACGCAGGTGAGGTGCGCCGCCGGCGTCAGCGCCGTCTCGCGGGCGATGCGGACGACGGTGTTGTGGGTACGCTCCCGGGTCGAGCCGCCCGCCCCATAGGTCACCGAGACGAAGCGCGGCCCCAGCGGCTCGAGCGTCTTCACCGATTCCCAGAGCGTCTGCGCCATCTTGTCGGTCTTCGGCGGGAAGAATTCGAAGCTCACGGCTATGTCGCCGGCGACATTCTCGAACAGCGGCTGCCCTGCCCGCTCCAGCGCGGTTGCGAGCGGGCTCATGCGACCACCTTGAGCTTGGCCGCGGGACGTTCCCCGGTCCAGATGGTGACGGTGAGTTCGCCCCCCTCGAGCCGCTCGACCACACGCCCTTCGAGCCCCGCCGCCTCCAAATAGCCGAGCATCGTCTCGTCGGCGAAGCCGAGGCGGGCGTGGGCGTCGCGGGCGCGCAGCTCCTCGCGATCGTGCGGCGCGAAATCGACGATCAGCAGCCGCCCGCGCGGGGCGAGCAGCCGCGCCGCTTCGGCGACCGCGGCGGAGGGCTGCTGGGCATAATGGAGCACCTGGTGGATGATCACCGTGTCGGCCGAGCCCGCCGGCAGCGCCAGCGCATACATGTCCCCCTGGCGCAGCTCGGCCGAATCGAGCCCCGCCTGCGCCAGCTTGACGCGGGCCAGCCGCAGCATCTCGGGCGAGCGGTCGACGCCGAGCGCGTGGGCGGCGCCGCGGCCGAACAGTTCGATCATCCGGCCGGTGCCGGTGCCGATGTCGACGAGCTGTCCCACCGGCCGGTCCGAGAGGGCGCGCGCGATCGCGGCCTCGACCTCCGATTCGGCGATGTGGAGGGAGCGGATCTCGTCCCAATCCTTGGCGTGGGCAGCGAAATAGCGTTCGGCGGCGGCGGCGCGGTCGGCGCGCACCGCCGCGAGCCGCGCCGCATCGGCGAGCCGCCACGGATCCTCCCCGTCGAGCTCGATCCAGCGGTCCAGCGTTTCGAACAGCGGCTCCACGCGTTCCTTGGCGCCGAGGCTGAGGAACACCCAGCTGCCTTCCTTGCGCCGCTCGGCCAGGCCCGCATCGATGAGGATGCGCACGTGCCGCGATACCCGAGGCTGGCTCTGCGCCAGCACCTGCGCAAGCTCGCCGACGGAGAGCTCCATCGCACGCAGAAGCGCGAGGATCCGCAGCCGCGTCGGATCGGCGAGGGCGCGGAATATGTCGGCGGCGGGGGACATATTTGCGGACTTAAAGATATCTTTATATCCGTCAAGCCACAGATTGACTACTAAAGCAGTAGACATAGCGCCCGACTTGCCCTAATTTCGCCGACTGCTGGAAACCGTCGGATCGGGAACCTTCGGCACCTCGCCCAGCAATGGAAACTGGTTCTCCTCGCAAACCAAAGGATGATGCCGTGAAGAAGATCGCTCTCACCCTGGTTGCCGTCTCAGCTCTCGGCCTGGCTGCGTGCCAGGAGAGCGAGACCAACAATGCTGTCGCCAACGACACCGCCAACACCACCAACGAGGCGTCGAACGACGTCGCCGATGCGCAGAACGCCGCGAGCAACGCGCTCGAGAGCGTCGAGAACACCGGCGCGGACGTGGTCAACGCCCTCGAGAACGCCGCGAGCGACGTCGGCAACGCCGTCGAGAACGCGACCCGCTAGGCCGT
>JALYHK010000073.1 GCA_030776605.1 Pseudomonadota bacterium | reverse complement strand
CTCACGCCCTCGCCATTCCTGACCACCGCCGTAGCGGTGGTCGAGGCGCTGAAGGGGACGGCGCTGCGCGAGCGCTGGTATCCCGGCGTCCTCGCCGGCGAGACGGTGGCGGCGCTTGCGGTGGACGAGGGCCCGAAGCACCGGCCGGAGGCGATCGCGATGCGGGCCGAGCGCTCGGGCAACGGCTTCCACCTCACGGGGCGCAAGCAGTTCGTTGTCCAGGGCGCCTCGGCGGACCTGATCGTGGTCGCGGCGCGGGCTGATGAGGGGCTTACCCTGTTCGCGGTGGAGAAGGGGGCGGCGGGGCTCGAAGTGGATGGCGTGCGGCTCGCCGATGCGAGCATCGGCGCGCGCAGCGCGTTCGAAGGCGTCGAGGTCGATGCCGATGCGGTCATCGGTGACGTAGGGCAGGGGGAAAGCATTCTGTCCCGCGCACTCGGCGCGGCGCGCGCCGGCGCGGCATCCGAGCTCGTCGGCGTCGCCTCGGGGGCGATGGACATGACCGTGGACTATCTCAAGCAGCGCAAGCAGTTCGGCCGGCTGATCGGCGAGTTCCAGGCGCTCCAGCACCGCGCGGCGCACCTCTATGCCGAGCTCGAGATCGCCCGCGCCGCCGCGCTCAAGGCGCAGCAGCTGCTCGACGAGGGCAGCGATGAAGCCGAGGCGATGGTCTCGGTCGCCAAGGCGAAGGCGGGGCGGGTTTCGACTCTTGCGGTGCAGGAGGGGGTGCAGATGCACGGCGGCATCGGCATGACCGACGAGCACGACATCGGCCTCTACATGAAGCGCGACCGCGTTCTGAACGAGCTGTTCGGCGATGCCAACTACCATGCCGAGCGGGTGGCGCGGCTGAAGGGATACTGACGGAGACGCGGATGGCCCTCGACAGCGAATCATTCGACCTCCTCCTCGCCACCGTCCGCCGTTTCGTCGCCGAGCGGCTGCGGCCTCTCGAGGAGAAGGTCGATCGCGAGGACGACGTCCCCGCCGAGGTCGTCGCCGAGATGCGGGAGATGGGGCTCTTCGGCCTCTCGATCCCGGAGGAATATGGCGGGCTCGGCCTGTCGATGGGGGAGGAGGCGAGGGTTGCGCTCGAGCTGGGGCGGACAACGCCGGCCTTCCGCTCGGTGTTCGGCACCAATGTCGGCATCGGCAGCCAGGGCCTGGTGATGGCGGGCACGGAGGAGCAGAAGCGGGCGTGGCTGCCGAAGATCGCCAGCGGCGATGTGATCACGAGCTTCGCGCTGACTGAGCCGGGTGCGGGCTCCGACAGCGCTTCGGTTCAGACCCGAGCGCTGCGGGACGGCGATGGCTACCGGCTGAGCGGCACCAAGCGCTTCATCACCAATGCCGACAAGGCCGGGCTGTTCACGGTAATGGCGCGCACGGGCGAGCCGGGGGCGAAGGGCGTCTCCGCCTTCCTGGTGCCGGCGGACCTGCCGGGCGTGAGCGTCGGCAGGCCCGAGAAGAAGATGGGCCAGCAGGGCGCGCACGTCTGCGACGTCAATCTCGACGAAGTGCCGGTCCCGGCGGCGAACCGGCTCGGCGAGGAAGGCGAGGGCTTCCGGATTGCGATGCGGGTGCTCGACCGCGGTCGGCTGCACATCGCGGCGGTCTGCGTCGGCATCGCCGAGCGGCTGATCGAGGATGCGGTCGGCTATGCGGTCGAGCGCCGGCAGTTCGGCAAGCCGATCGCCGACTTCCAGCTCGTCCAGGCGATGGTCGCCGATGCCAAGACCGAGACGATGGCGGCGAGAGCCCTGGTGCTCGAGGCCGCTGCGCTGAAAGATGGCGGCCAGCCGATCACGCTGGAGGCTGCCGCGGCCAAATATTTCGCCAGCGAGACGGTGGGGCGGGTAGCGGACCGGGCGGTGCAGATCTTCGGCGGCGCCGGCTATATCGCCGACTACGGCATCGAGCGGCTCTACCGCGACGTCCGCCTGTTCCGCATCTACGAGGGAACCAGCCAGATCCAGCAGCTCGTCATCGCCAGGGAGACGCTGAAGCGGGGCGGCTAGGCGCTGCGATCGCGCCTGATCAGCAGGTTCATCCGGGCCGCGGCGATCGGCTTGGCGCGGTCGAGCTGCCAGGCGCGCGCCTCGACGTTGGCGACGCGGTTGCCGAGGCGTTCGATGGCAGCGGCGGCGAAGGTGTCGTGATCGGTGGCGCCGCGCATGAAATCGACGCTGACGTTGATCGGCTTGACCCGCGCCGCCTCCGTGCCCCCGAGCGCCTCGAACAGGGTGCCGAGCGCGGCGAACTCGAGCAGTCCGGCGATCGCGCCGCCGTGGAGGAAGCCGGGGCGCCCGACGACGCGCTCGCCGAACGGCATGACGAACAGCAGCTCGCCGTCCTCGGAGCGGCGGGTGCTGAGGCCGAGGAAGCGGCCGTACGGAGGAAGCGGGTCCATCGCCCGGGCGCTAGCGGAGGTCCGCCGGCTCGTCCACGTCGCGCAGCGTCGCGCCGACTTGGAGCGACCAGCCGAGCGCCTCGATGCGGGTGATCGTCGCCCCGGCGACGGCGGCGGTGCTCCAGGCGATGCCTTCGAACAGCGAGAGATCGAAGCGCCGCAGGCCGAGCAGGACGTAGCCGCCGTCCTCCGCGGGGTGGATCACGGCATCGTGGCTCGCGAGCGCTTCGGCGGCGGCGCGCATCCTCGCGCGGTCGAGGCCCGGGCAGTCGGCGCCGATCAGCAGCACCGCACCGGCCTGGGAAAGCGCCCGCTGTGCCGCCCGCGCCAGCCGCTCGCCGAGGTCGCCTTCACCCTGCGAAGAAAGGCGCAGCGGCGGGCCGTCGTACCAGCCGTGCGGATCGGGATCGCCGCAAAGCTCGACTTTAAGGCCGGTGGCGCGCGCCTCCTCCACGGCGCGGACGATCATGTCGCGGGCCAGCCGCGCTGCGCCGTCGGCGCCGAGGGCGGGGATCAGCCGCGTCTTCACCTGGCCCGCCACCGGGGCCTTGGCGAAAATCACGATGCGGGTCACCCGCGCCGCCAGGCGTGCCAGCGCTCGGCGAGGCGCAGCAGCCGCTCGGGCACGTTCGCCTTGCGCCATTCGCCGGCCGCGTAGCGGTTCGCCTCGGCCATCGTCGGATAGGCGTGGACGGTGGCCAGGATGCGCTTGAGGCCGATATTCGCCTTCATCGCCAGCGCCAGCTCGGCGATGGTCTCGCCCGCGCTGGCGGCGACCACAGTGGCGCCGAGGATGCGGTCCTTGCCCGGAGCGACGAGCAGCTTGACGAAGCCTTCCGTCGCGCCCTCGGTGACGGCGCGATCGAGTTGGCCGAGGCCGTAGCGGACGAGCTCGTAGCCGATTCCCGTTTCCCGCGCCGACTCCTCGCTGTGGCCGACATGGGCAAGCTCGGGGTCGGTGAAGGTGACCCGGGGGACGACCCGATAATCGGCTCGGAAGCGCCAGAAGCCGCCGAACAAGGCGTTGACCGCGGCGTACCAGGCCTGGTGGGCGGCGAAATGGGTGAACTGATAGGGCCCGGCGACGTCGCCGACGGCGAAGATGTGGGGCAAGCGCGTGCGCAGGAAGCGGTCGGTCGCGACGGTGCCGTCGGCCTCCACGCCGAGGGTCTCCAGACCATAGCCGGACAGCCGCGCCTTGCGCCCGACGGCGACGATGATCTCGTCGAACGGGATCGCGACCTCCGCGGGGCCGCAGCGAGCGACGAGCGTCCGCCCCTCGACTCGCACCGCCTCGTGGCCGGTGCGCAGCGCGATCCCTTCGCGGCGGAGCCTTTCGGCGACCAGCGCGGCGGCTTCCTCGTCCTCCTTCGCGAGGATGCGCTCGCCGTGCTCGACCACAGTCACCTGGCTGCCGAGCCGAGCGAAGGCTTGCGCCAGCTCGCAGCCGATGGGCCCTCCGCCGACGATGGCGAGCCGCTCGGGCGCCCAATCGCGGCCGCGCAGCGCGTGCCACATCGTGTCGCTGGTGAGATAACCGCAATCGGCGAGGCCCGGGATCTCGGGCACGGCCGGTTCGGCGCCGGCAGCGATGACGATGGCGCGGGCGGTGAGGCGCTTGCCGCCGTCAATCTCAACAGTCCACGGATCGACGAGCCGCGCGTGCCCCTGGCGCACGTCGACGCCGAGGCCGCGGTAGCGCTCGGCGCTGTCGTGGGGAGCGATCGCGGCGATGGCGGCGTGGACCCGCTCCATGACGTCGCGGAAGCACACTCGCGGCTCGCCCGGCGCAATGCCGAATTTGTCGGCGTGGCGGAGCTCGTGGGCGGCGCGCGCGCAGCGGATCAGGGTCTTGGAGGGAACGCATCCGGTGTTAAGGCAGTCGCCGCCCATCTCTTTCGCCTCGATCAACGTCACCTTCGCCCGCGCGGTCGCGGCGACATAAGCGGTGACGAGGCCGCCGGCGCCGGCGCCGATCACGATCAGGTTGCGGTCGAACCTCATCGGTCTCCTCCAGCCGCGGTAGACGCGGCGGCGGCGCAGCCAGTCGGCGACGAGCTTGCCGATCAGCGGAAAGAGGCTGAGCAGGACGAGCGAGCCGATCAGCGCGGGCGAGAGCACGTCGTCCAGTTCGCGGATGCGGCCGAGCTGCGTTCCGGCGTTCACATAGACGAAGGTGGCCGGCAGCATCCCGATCTGGCTGACGAGGTAGAAGGTGACCAGCCGTTTCCTGGTGAGGCCCATTCCGAGATTGACGAGAAAATAGGGGACGGCCGGATTGAGCCGCAGCGCCAGCAGGTAGAAGATTCCGTCCCGCTCGATGCCGCGATCGATCGCCGCGATCTGGCGGCCGAAGCGCGCCTTCACCCAGCCGCGGAACAGGTAGCGCGAGCCGAGGAAGGCGAGGCTGGCGCCGATCGCCGAGGCGAAAGAGACGATGAGGACGCCGAGCCAGAGGCCGAAGATGGCGCCGGCGGCGAGGGTGAGCACGAGGGCGCCGGGGATCGAGAGCGCGGTGGCGGTGACGTAGAGCAGTAAAAAGCCGCCGATCACCAGCGCGGGCCGCTGCTCCAGCAGCAGTGCGAGCTCCGCGCGCCGCGCCTTGAGCCCGTCGAGCGTCAGCCAGTCGGCCAGCGGCGAGGAGAGCAGCGCGACGACGGCCGCGACGACCAGCAGCGCCATCAGGATCCTGCCGTAGATCGCCTTCATTCCGCTTGTCCGCTCCTCGCGCGCGGGGGATTAGCACCGGGCCGGCATTTCGCCTATCCGGGGCGAAAGGAGAGCAACGATCGCCACCGCCCTGCAACCCGGACCCTCGCCGTTCGCCGTCGCCGGCGCGCGCCCGCTCGATCCCGCCAAGTTCCGCGACCCTTGGGTGACGGCGAAGGGCCAGAAGAGGGCGCAGGTGGCGCTGGAGCGGCTCGAGACGCTCTGGATCAACACCGGCACGCTCTGCAATCTCGCCTGCGCGAGCTGCTACATCGAAAGCTCCCCCACGAACGACGCGCTCGCCTATCTGAGCCTCGCGGAGGCCGAAGCCTATTTCGAGGAGGCGCTGGCGCTCGGCGCGCGCGAGATCGGCTTCACCGGCGGCGAGCCGTTCACGAACCGCGACTGCGTCGCGATGATCGGCGCAGCGCTGGAGCGCGGCTTTGAGGTCCTGGTCCTCACCAATGCGATGAGGCCGATGCGGCGCTTCGAGGAAGCGTTGAAGGCGCTGCCGCGTGAGCGGCTGACGCTGCGGGTCAGCCTGGACCATTGGAGCCGCGCCCTCCACGAGGCGGAGCGCGGGCCCGGCAGCTGGGATAAGGCGCTGGACGGGCTCCGCTGGCTCGCCGGCGAGGGATTCCGCGTGGCGGTGGCGGGGCGGCGGCTCGAGGAGGAGGCCGACGTGCGGCCTCGCTACGCCGCATTGTTCGAGGGGCTTGGCGTGGAGATCGAGCACCTCGTCCTGTTCCCGGCGATGGACGCGGCGGCCGACGTCCCGGAGATCAGCGAGACCTGTTGGGGCATCCTGGGTGTGGGGCCCGACTCCCTGATGTGCGCGACCAGCCGGATGGTGGTGAAGGCGAAAGGCGCGGCGCGGCCGCACGTCGTCGCCTGCACGCTTTTGCCCTACGACCCGCGCTTCGCGCTCGGGGAGCGGCTCTCCGACGCGGGCGGGACCGTCGCGCTCAACCATCCGCATTGCGCGCGCTTCTGCGTGCTCGGCGGCGCGAGCTGCACGGGATGAAGCTGTCGGTCGTCGTCCCGACGCTCGATGCGGGGCGGACGCTCGGCCGCTGCCTCGATCGGCTCCGCGCGGCGGACGAGATCGTCGTCGCCGACGGCGGTTCTTCCGACGCGACGGCAGCGGTCGCCGAGTCGGCGGGAGCGCGGGTGGTGAGGGCGCCGAAGGGGAGAGGCACGCAGCTCCGGGCCGGGGCCGCGGCGGCCGAGGAGGTCGCCGCCGCGTGCGGGCTCGCACCCGCACCGCCCGTCCGGCTGCTCACGGCGCTGGCGAAGCTGGGGGTCCTCGTGCCGTGCCCACCGGATCGCTTCCGACCCCTCGTCG
>JALYHK010000072.1 GCA_030776605.1 Pseudomonadota bacterium | reverse complement strand
GGTGAGCGAGGTGGTGATCGTCGGCGGCGGCACCGCCGGCTGGATGGCCGCGGCCGCGCTCGCCCGCTTCGCCGAAGGGCAGGTCCGGGTCAGGCTGGTCGAATCGGAGGAGATCGGCACCGTCGGCGTCGGCGAGGCGACGATCCCGCAGATCCTGCTGTTCAACGCCGGCCTCGGGATCGACGAAGACGATCTTCTCCGCGCCACCGGCGGCACCTTCAAGCTCGGCATCGAATTCGACGGCTGGCTGCGGCCCGGGCACCGCTACATCCACGCCTTCGGCACCATCGGCCGCAGCCTCGGGCTGCTTCCCTTCCACCATTATTGGCTGCGGCACCGCGCGGCGGGCGGCCGCAAGCAGCTCTGGGACTTCTCGGCGAGCGCGCAGGCGGCCCGGCGCAACCGCTTCGCGCGGCCGGACGACCGGCCCGGCGGCGTCCCGAGCGGCCTTGCCTATGCCTTCCATTTCGACGCCTCGCTCTACGCCGCCTATCTCCGCCGCTACGCCGAATCGCGCGGCGTGCGCCGCACCGAAGGCAGGGTCGCCGAGGTGCGGCTGCGAGGCGAGGACGGCTTCGTCGAAGCCCTGCGCCTCGAGAGCGGCGAGGAGGTCGGCGGCCCGCTGTTCATCGATTGCTCGGGCTTCCGCGGGCTGGTCATCGAGCAGGCGCTCGGGACCGGCTACGAGGACTGGTCGCGCTGGCTGCCCTGCGACCGCGCGCTCGCGGTGCCGTGCGAAAATGCGGGCGAGCTCACCCCCTATACCCGCTCGATCGCGCGCGAGGCGGGCTGGCAGTGGCGCATCCCGCTCCAGCACCGGATCGGAAACGGCTATGTCTATTCGAGCGCGCACGTCTCCGACGAGGAGGCGGCGCGGACGCTGCTCGCGAGCCTCGACGGACGGCCGCTCGCCGATCCGCGCCCGCTCCGCTTCGTCACCGGCAAGAGGCGCCGCGCCTGGAACCGCAACTGCGTCGCGCTCGGCCTGGCGAGCGGCTTCATGGAGCCGCTCGAATCGACGAGCATCCACCTGATCCAGTCCGGCATCGCCCGGCTGCTCCAGCTCTTTCCCTCGCGCGGCATCGATCCCGCCGAGGTCGCCGAGTTCAACCGCCAGACTGACCTCGAATGGACGGCGATCCGCGACTTCCTGATCTTCCACTATCACGCCAACCGGCGCGACGGCGCCTTCTGGGCCGCCTGCCGCGAGGCCGCTCCGCCCGAGAGCCTCGCCCACCGCATGGCGCTGTTCGCCGCCAACGGCCGTATCTTCCGGCCGCAGGAGGAGCTGTTCGCCGAGGTGGCCTGGCTGCAGGTGATGACCGGGCAGGGCCTCCGGCCGCGCGGCTACGATCCGCTCGCCGACCAGCTCTCGCCGGGCCAGCTCGACGAGCTGCTGGCGCTGGTCGAGCGCCATGTCGCTCATGTCGTCGACAAGCTGCCGCCGCACGCGGAATTCATCGCCCGCCACTGCGCGGCGGCTCCGGCGGGCATGGACGCCGGGCTGCGGCGGCGGGCGGTCTAGCAACGGGGGAGGGGAGAGGCATGGCGAGCGTTGCGCAGGACGAGGCGCCCAGGACGAAGCCGCGGATGGGCTTCGCGGGCCTGTGGAACATCTCCTTCGGCTTCTTCGGCATCCAGATCGGCTTCGCGCTGCAGAACGCGAACATGAGCCGCATCTTCCAGTCGCTCGGCACCGAGATCGACAATCTGCCGGCTTTGTGGGTGGCGGCGCCGCTCACCGGCCTCCTCGTCCAGCCGATCATCGGCCATATGAGCGACCGCACCTGGCTCGGCCGGCTCGGCCGGCGCCGGCCCTATTTCCTCGCCGGCGCGATCATGGCGGCGCTGTCGCTGTTCCTGATGCCGCTGGCGCCGGCCCTGCTGTTCGCGGCGGTGATGCTGTGGGTGCTCGACGCCTCGCTCAACGTCTCAATGGAGCCGTTCCGCGCCTTCGTCGGCGACATGCTGGGGCGCGACCAGCACAGCGCCGGCTACGCCGTGCAGACCGCCTTCATCGGCGCTGGCGCGGTGGTCGGGTCGATCTTCCCATGGGCGCTCGAGCAATGGGGGGTGTCGAACGTCGCGCCGGGCGGCGGGATACCGGACACGGTGCGCTACGCCTTCTGGTTCGGCGCCGCCGCCTTGTTCCTGGCGGTGCTGTGGACGGTGCTGACGACGAAGGAATACAGCCCCGAGGAGATGGCGGCCTTCGAGGGCGGCGCCCTCGCCGGGGAGCCGGGCGGGACGGTGCGGGCGCTCGCCGCGCGCAGCTACGGCTCGAGCGTGCTATGGGTCGCGGCGGGAGTCGCCGTCCTGCTGGCGGTCGGCGCCTTGGGGCTTGAGAAGGAGGTCTATCTGCTCGGCGGGCTGCTCGCCGCCTACGGCCTTGCCAGCATCGCCGCGATCGCCCTCGCCAGGCGCGGCGCCACCACCAACATGCTGAGCAACATCGTCGGCGACTTCTCGGGCATGCCCGAGCTGATGAAGCGGCTCGCCGTCGCCCAGTTCTTTAGCTGGTCCGCGCTGTTCATCATGTGGATCAACACGACGCCGGTCGTCGCCCAATATTTCTACGGCGCGCCGGACGCGGCGAGCCCCGGCTATCAGGAGGCGGGCAATTGGGTGGGGGTCCTGTTCACCGTCTACAACGGCGTCGCCGCCATCGTCGCGCTGACCCTGCTGCCGGTGCTGGCGGCGCGGATCGGCAAGGTGCCCACCCATATGTTCGCCCTGCTCTGCGGCGCGGCCGGCTATGCCAGCTTCTTCTTCATCCGCGATCCGCAGATGCTGATCGTCAGCGAGATCGGCGTCGGCATCGCCTGGGCCTCGATCCTCGCCATGCCCTACGCTATCCTCGCCTCCAACCTGCCGCAGCGCAAGCTCGGCATCTACATGGGCCTGTTCAACGTGTTCATCGTCGTGCCCCAGCTGCTCGTCGCGACGGTGATGGGCTCGATCATGAAGCGCTTCTTCCCGGACGAGCCGATCTGGACGATGGCCTTTGCCGCCGGCGTGATGGCGCTGGCCGCGCTTGCCATGCTGCGTGTCCACGAGCCGCCCGCGCCGAGGCGTGACGTCGATCCCTCCGACGTGCCTCTGATGCCGCCGGTGCGCTGACGATGCGCCGCCTGCTCCCCCTGATCGCGGCGCTGGTCCTGGCCGGCTGCGCGACCGTACCGCCGCCGGCGGCTCCGGCGGCCGATCCCTATGCGCCACGCGATCTTACCGGCGTCGCCCATCCCGAATGGTCCCGCGACGCGGTGCTCTACCAGATCAACACCCGGCAGTTCACACCCGAGGGAACGTTCCGGGCGGCGCGGGCCGAGCTGCCGCGGCTGCAGCGGCTCGGGGTCGACATATTGTGGCTGATGCCCGTCCACCCGATCGGCGAGGTCAATCGCAAGGGTACGCTCGGCAGCCCCTATTCGGTGCGCGACTATTACGGCGTCAATCCCGAGTTCGGCACCCGCGACGACCTCAGGGCCTTCATTGGCGAGGCGCACCGGCTCGGCATGCGCGTGATCCTGGACTGGGTGGCGAACCACAGCGCCTGGGACAACCCGCTCGCGGCCGAGCACCCCAACTGGTACGAGCGGGACTGGCGCGGCAATTTCCGCTCGACGCCCTGGTGGGACTGGACCGACATCATCGACTTCGACTTCTCGCAGGCCGGCCTCAGGCGCTACATGGCCGAGGCCATGGCCTGGTGGGTCCGCGAGATGCAGGTCGACGGCTTCCGGCTCGACGTTGCCGCTTACGTGCCGATCGACTTCTGGGAGCGGGTGCGCGCCGATCTCGACGCGATCCGGCCGGTCTTCATGCTCTGCGAAGCGGAGATGCGCGACCTTCACCAGCGCGCCTGCGATGCGACCTACGCCTGGGGCTGGAATCGGGCGGTGCACAACATCGCGATGGGCGAGGCCGACGTCGGCGCCTTGTTCGGCTTCTATTCGGAGCATGAGAGCGCCTGGCCGGCGGGCGCGATGCGGATGATGTACACCTCGAACCACGACCAGAACAGCTGGGAGGGCACCGAGTTCGAGCGCTTCGGCCCGGCGGTGACCAACGCCATCGTGCTGAGCTTCGTCGGCGAGGGCATACCGCTCATCTACAACGGCCAGGAGGCCGGCAACGAGGACCGGCTCGAATTCTTCGAGCGCGATCCGATCCGCTGGCGCGATCACCCGCACGGCGAGCTCTTCCGGCGCCTGATCGCGCTCAAGACGGCCAATCGCGCGCTGTGGAACGCGCCTTGGGGCGGGCGCATGATCGGCATCGTCAACACCGCGCCGCAGAAGGTCTTCTCGTTCGTGCGCGAGCGCGGCGGCGACCGGGTCTTCGCGCTGTTCAACTTTTCGGCTGACGAGCGGACGGTCGGCTTCGCGGACGGGCCTCACCACGGCAGCTATCGCGACTTCGAGACCGGCGCCGCCGTCACCGTCGATGCGGGGACGCAGTTCCGGCTCCCGCCCTGGAGCTACCGCGTGCTGACCGCCGAGGCGAGCCCCGCCGGCCGGCGCTGAGTGGGCCGCGGCTAGGCCTCGCCATCGGGAGGAGAGGGCGAAGCGGCACCCACCTCTTCCTGCGGCTCAAGCCTTCGTTGCGCCCAGCGTGCGGCTTCGGCGACGACCGGATCGGCATCGCCGGTCAGCGGCTCGAGCAAGGGGAGGAGCTCCGGCAGCCCGCTGTTGCCCGCCGCGATCGCGCCGTTGCGGACCATCCTGTTGCGCCCGATGCGCTTGATCGGCGAGCCGGCGAAGACCCTCCGGAAAGCCGCGTCGTCGAGCGCGAGCAGGTCGGCGAGCCTGGGCGCCGAGAGCTCGGCGCGCGGCAGGAACGCCCGGTTGGAGCGCGCCGCGTCGGCGAAGCGGTTCCATGGGCAGACGGCGAGGCAGTCGTCGCAGCCGTAGACGCGGTTGCCGATCGCCTCCCGGAACTCCTCCGGGATCGGCCCCTTATGCTCGATAGTGAGGTAGGAGATGCAGCGCCGGGCGTCGAGCCGGAACGGCGCGGGGAAGGCGTCGGTGGGGCAGATGTCGAGGCAGGCGCGGCAGCTGCCGCAATGCTCCGAATGCGGCGCGTCCGGCTCGAGCTCGAGCGTCGTGTAGATCGCGCCGAGGAACAGCCATGAGCCGTCGCGGCGGCTGACCAGGTTGGTGTGCTTGCCCTGCCAGCCGAGCCCTGCCGCCTCGGCGAGCGGCTTTTCCATCACCGGCGCGGTGTCGACGAAGACTTTCAGCTTCGAAGGCGCCTCGGCGACCAGCCAGCGCGCCAGCGCCTTCAGCGCCTTTTTGATGGTGTCGTGATAGTCGGCGCCCTGGGCATAGACCGAGATGCGGCCGCGCTCGGGCTGATCGGCGAGGGCGAGCGGGTCGCCGGCGGGCGCGTAGCTCATCCCGAGGGCGATCACCGAGCGCACCTCCGGCCACAGGCGGGCCGGCGAGGCGCGGCGCTCGGCCGTCTCCTCCATCCAGATCATCTCGCCGTGCATCCCCTCGGCGAGCCAGGCGCGCAGCCGCTCGCCCGCCTGCGGCGCGGCGTCGGCGCTGGCGATGCCGAAGGCGCAGAAGCCGAGCTCCTCGGCCTTTTGCTGAAGGCGCTGGCGCAACAATGGCTTGCCTCTGCTCACGGCCGCTCGCTAGCACGAAGGCTAAGGGGGGACCGCATGGGAAACAGCCTAGCTATTGAGGCGAGGGGCCTTTTCAAGGCGTTCGACGGCAAGGAGGCGGTGCGCGGCATCGATCTCGCCGTGCCGGAGGGCAGCATCTACGGCATCCTCGGCCCCAACGGCGCCGGCAAGACGACGACGCTCAGGATGCTGCTCGGCATCATCGAGCCGGACCGCGGCGCGCGCAGCCTGCTGGGGCGCGAGCGCCCGCTCGAGGCGGCGGGGATCGTCGGCTACCTGCCCGAGGAGCGCGGCCTCTATCCGGCCATGCACTGCCGCGAGGCGATCGCCTTCATGGGCGCGCTGCGCGGCCTGCCGCTCGACGTCGGCCGCAGGCGCGCCGATCAGCTGCTCGCCGACAACGGCCTCGGCGACTATGCCGCCAAGCCGATCAGGAGCCTGTCGAAGGGCATGGCGCAGACCGTCCAGCTGTTCGGCACCATCGTCCACCGGCCCAGGCTGGTGGTGCTCGACGAGCCCTTCTCCGGCCTCGACCAGCGGCTGCGCGAGGCGGTGCGCCAGGAGACGCTTGCCGTGCTGAGGGAGACCCGCGCGACCTCCATGCTGGTGACGCACGATCCGGTCGAGGCGATGAGCATGGCCGACCGCATTCTGCTGATGCGAGGCGGGCGGCTCGTTCAGCAGGGCCGCCCGGAAACGCTCTATCATCAGCCGATCGATGCCGATGCCGCCCGCTTCTTCTGCGATTTCAACGAGCTCACGGCGCCCGTCTTCGACGGGGTCGCCGCCACGCCGCTCGGGACCTTTCCGGTCAGCGGATTGCGTGCCGGCGAGGAGGCGCTGATCATGATCAGGCCGCAGGGCGTCCAGCCCGCGCCGGGCCGCGCGG
>JALYHK010000071.1 GCA_030776605.1 Pseudomonadota bacterium | reverse complement strand
GATATTGGTCCACGCTCGCAGCCGGAGCGGCATGGAGGGAGCGGCGGCAGCAAGCCGATAGGACCTTCATCGAGGCTGCCTGGAACAGCGATGTCGCTTCGCTGCGCGCACCCCTCGTGCATGGGCAATCGTCCTTATTCGCCCGCTGGGGGTCTTCATATCGCTCCGCGAGCCGCAGCCTCGCCGGCTTGTTAACCGGGGCGCTGCCAAAGGCGGCTGCCGACCGGGCTGCGCTGGTGGATGTTCTCCTCGATACGGCGGCGCTGCGCGAAAGCTGGCGCCAGGATGAAGCATGGACGGCAGCCGTGGTGGGCGACATGTGGCGCGGGGAGCGGACTGACTTTGACGCTCTACTCTCCGCGCTCGAGTGGAGCGAGCGCGCGAGCATAGGCGCGGCCGATCCTGCCAAGGCGGTTCTGCTTGCCCGGGCACAGGATCGGATAGACGGTTTGTGCTCGGCCCTGGAGGAAGGCTTGAAGGCAGCCCCTCCCGCCATTTCCACTGTATTGGAGGTCTTGGCACTGGAAGCGGCATACCTTGGGGCTCAGAGCATCGACGAAGTTGAGCTCTTCACCGTGGCCGCACGGTTCCGCACGATGGCCGCCGCGAGCAACCGCTACGAAGAGTGGACCCGCCTGTCGCGCCTGCGCGCGGCTCTGCTGAACGAAGATTTGAACGAGCTCCTTCCGCCTCTCGATGGCTGTGAGATCGATGGCGAAACGGCGGCGACCGAATTCCTTTTCGCACGCGCCGAAGCGGTGTGGAAGCTGGCTGTCGCATCGAGTCCGGTGATTGCCTCGTTGCGCGACTTAGACCGTCACGAGCTGGCCTCCAGCTTCGCTGCTCTGGAGAAGGAGCGTTTCAGGGACTCGGTGAAGGCGATCAGAGCCGGACACCTCAGACAAGTCCCCCAAGGCGCTCGCGGAGCTATGGGCATTCTGCGAAGCGAGTTTGCCCGGCGACGAGGACACAGCCCGCTCAGAAAATTGTTCACGAACGCCGCCGAGGCGATCCAGCGGATCAAGCCGGTGCTCCTGATGAGCCCGATTTCCGTCGCCCAGTTCCTGCCCCCCGGCACAACCAAATTCGATTTGCTTCTGATCGATGAGGCGAGTCAGGTAAGGCCCGAAGATGCGCTGGGCGCAATTGCCCGTGCCGATCAGATCGTCGTGGTCGGCGACCAGAAGCAGCTACCCCCCTCAGCGTTCTTCGACCGCCTCGCCAGCAACGTCTCCGACGACGAGTCCGAGGAAGAGGATACGAGCCTTCTGGAAGGTGCGGCGAGAGTGGCAGAGATGGAGGGCATTCTCACGCTGTGCGAAGCGCGAGGCCTCGCGCCGCGAATGCTCGAGTGGCACTACCGCTCCCGCGACCCGTCGCTCATCCGGGTCTCCAACCGCGAATTCTACAGGGACGGCCTCATACTTCCGCCCTCGCCGCTCCAAAACGACCCTGCTTATGGACTCAGCTTCACCCGCGTTGCCGGCGCCTACGACCGCGGCGGCAAGCGGGACAACCGGCTGGAGGGCGCCGCGATCGTTAAGCGGGTTAGGGAGCACGCTTCGGAGATGCCGGGGCTATCGCTCGGAATCGTCACCTTCTCCTCTGCTCAGCGCAATCTCATCACCGAACTGCTAGAGTATGAACGACGGCAGAGCCCCACCTTGGATGCATTCCTCCGCGAAGGCAGCTTCGAGGACGTTTTCGTCAAGAACATCGAAAACGTACAGGGCGACGAACGCGACGTCATTCTGGTCAGCGTCGGCTACGGCCCCTCAGAGCCGGGGGGGCGCCTCACCAACATGAACTTCGGCCCGATCAACAACGAGGGCGGCGAACGGCGCCTCAACGTCTTGTTCACGCGCGCGCGCCTGCGATGCGAAGTCTTTGCGTCCTTCGACCCCGGCGACATAGATCCGGAAAAGGCCGCAAAGACGGGACCGCGCGTGCTGAAGCGCTTCTTGGAATTCGCCAAGACGGGTCAGATTGACGAAAAGGAACCGACGGGGGCGGGGGCCGACACGCCTTTCGAAGCCGACGTCGCCGCCGCTATTTCCACGATGGGCTACAAGGTCGATCATCAGGTCGGCTCTGCTGGATTCGTCATCGATCTCGGCGTTTGCCACCCGGAGCGGCCTGGAACCTATATTCTCGCCGTTGAATGCGACGGGGCGACCTATCACAGCGCCCTCTGGGCGCGGGAGCGGGACCGCTTGCGCCAAGGCGTGCTCGAACACCTCGGTTGGCGCTTTCACCGCATCTGGAGCACCGATTGGTTCTACCGCCGCGCGGATGAACTCGTGCGCCTCAGGTCTGCGCTTGAGACCGCGGTCGCCGCGAGCGACGAAGGGATTGTGATCGAAGGCGCAAATGATGCGGCGCCTCCGAAGGCAGCCCCGCCCGCGCCGCCCCCCGAGATCGTTCTCGAATTAGCCGAAGTTCCAGAACGCAAGATGCCGCCATACGTCCGCTGCCAAGTCTCAGTCAGAAGTGCCGTGGAGCCGCACGAGGCCGACAGCTACTTACTCTCCCGATTGGCCGGCCAGATCGTCGAAGACGAAGGACCAATCCACGAGGAAGAGGTCGCGCGAAGGATTGCCTCGGCTTTCGGCAAGGAGCGAGCCGGCACGCGGATACTGGCCGCGGCAAAGCGCGCGCTACGGCAAGCCCAGCGCCGGCAGGATGTAGCCCTCCAACAGGACGGGCCGTTCTGGTGCACGGCTGCGCAGGCGGCCTCGCCGGTGGTGCGAGATCGCTCGTTCGAGATGGGCTCCCTCTGCAAGGCTAGCAACATTGCCACGGCCGAGCTGACCGAAGCGCTCCGGATTGCCATGCAGGACAACGCGGGTGGGAGCAGAGAGGAAATCGTCCGAGCGGCCGCCCGGCTGTTCGGCTTCAAACGCGTTGGTCCGGATCTCCAAATGAGACTGCGGAACGTGTTCGAAGCACTTCAGGAAGCCGCCGCCTGAAATCCGCCCGCCCCGTTAGACCAGCGCGACCAGGGCGAAGCCGCCGGCGAGCAGGACGAGGAAGATCCAGCTGACCAGGGTGAGGCGCTCCTCGATGAAGGTATGGATCGGCGCGCCGTAGCGCTTGAGCAGGGCGGCGATCAGGAAGAAGCGGGCGCCGCGGGTGATCGCGGCGGTGAGCAGGAACAGGGGGAGGTTGAAGCTGGCGAGGCCGCTGGCGATGGTGACCAGCTTGAACGGAATCGGGGTGAGGCCTTTGACCAGGATGATGGCGGCGCCGTACTGTGCGTACCAGTCGCGATATTCGGCCGCGGCGTCGTGCATGCCGTAAAGGTTGATCAGCCAAAGCCCCACGCTGTCATACAAAAAATACCCGATCGCATAGCCGAACAGTCCGCCCGCGACCGACGCAACGGTGCAGACCGCGGCGATCAGATAGGCCTGGTGCCGGCGCGCCAGAATCATCGGCACCAGCATCACGTCCGGCGGGATCGGAAAGAAGGAGCTTTCGGCGAACGACACTGCCGCCATGCCGGGGATGGCGTGGCGATGGCGCGAGACGCGCAGCGTCCAATCGTACAGGCGTCGAAACATTGCGCTGCGGCGGCCCCGTCGCAAGAAGCGGCCCGGCCATAGCGGCAAGCGCGCGGGCGCACTAGCCCGATGGTTCCTCCGTGTCGGACCGGCTCCGCAACGGAGCCGCCGCCGCTCTCCTTGCTCCCGCCCCACCCTTTGTGTAGGTTGCCGGCAAGTCAGCGGGCCGCCTCCGCCGCCTGCAACGAGAACATAAGAGTGCCCGCCCATGGCGCAGACTGCCGCCGCGGCGCCGCAGCCGCCGGAACCCGGTCCGGCCGAGGCCCCGCTCGAAAAGCCATCCCCGAAGCGGCTCCACCGCGCCACTTACGGCGCGCTGGATCTCGGCACCAACAATTGCCGGCTGCTGATCGCCCGCCCAGCCGAAACCGGTTTCGTCGTGATCGACGCCTTCTCGCGCGTGGTCCGGCTCGGCGAGGGGCTCGCGACCAGCGGCCGGATCTCGGACGCAGCGGTCGAACGCGCCGTCGCCGCGCTCGCCGTCTGCGCCGAAAAACTGAAGCGCCGCCGCGTCACCCTCGCCCGCTCGGTCGCGACGGAGGCCTGCCGCCGCGCCGTCAACGGCCGACAGTTCGTCGAGCGCGTGAAGCGGGAGACCGGCATTTGCCTCGACATCATCTCGCCCGAGGAGGAAGCGCGGCTCGCGATGCTTGGCTGCCACCGCCTGCTCGAGCCCGGCGACGGTCCGGCGCTGATCTTCGACATCGGCGGCGGCTCGACCGAACTGGTGCTGATCGACACCGAGGATGATACGCCGCGCATCAAATGCTGGTGGTCGGCGCCCTGGGGGGTCGTCTCACTCACCGAGAGCGAAGGCCGCGACTTCGCCGACGCCGGGGAGCGGCTCGCTGCCTATGCGCGGATGCGCGAGCGCGTCCGCCACGCCTTCCGTCGCTTCGCCGAGCTTCTCCCGCGCAACAAGGGCGAGATCCGGCTGATGGGCACTAGCGGGACGGTGACGACACTCGCCAGCGTCTATCTTGCGCTGCCGAGCTACGACCGCCGCGCAGTCGACGGGCTGATGATGCCCGCTGAGGAAATGCGGGCGGTCAGCGCGATGCTGTCGCGGATGAGCCACGACGAGCGCGCCGCCCTCCCGTGCATCGGCCACGAGCGCGCCGACCTGGTCGTCGCCGGCTGCGCCATCCTCGAGGCGATCATGGACATGTGGCCGGCGCGGACCCTCGGCGTCGCCGACCGCGGCATACGCGAAGGCATCCTCCGCTCGCTGATGGCGCGCGACGGCTACGACATCTGACCCTCGTGAAGCGGGTCCGCACCGCCAAGGGCCGCAAGACCGGCTCCACACGCTGGCTCGAGCGCCAGCTCAACGATCCTTATGTGAGGCGCGCCAAGGCGGAAGGCTATCGCTCGCGCGCCGCCTATAAGCTCGCCGAGCTCGACGACCGTTTCGGCCTGCTTAAGGGCGTCCGGCGGGTGGTCGACCTCGGCGTCGCGCCCGGCGGGTGGACTCAGGTCGTGCGCCTGCGCACGCCCCAGGCGGAGGTGGTCGGCATCGACCTGCTGCCCACCGATCCGATCGAAGGGGCGAGGCTGCTCGAGATGGACTTCCTCGATCCCGGCGCCCCCGAGCGGCTGCGCGAGGCGCTCGGCGGCGAGGCGGACCTCGTCCTTTCCGATATGGCCGCCAACTCCGTCGGGCATCCGCAGACCGACCATTTGCGCACCATGGCGCTGGTCGAGGCCGCGCTCGAGTTCGCCGCCGAGGTGCTCCGCCCCGGCGGCGGCTTCGTCGCGAAGGTGCTCGCCGGCGGGGCCGACGCGAGCCTCGTCGCAGAGCTCAAGCGCCGCTTCGCGACCGTCAAGCACGCCAAGCCGCCGGCCAGCCGCAAGGGCTCGTCGGAGTGGTACGTCGTCGCCCAAGGCTTCAAGGGCTGAGCATCTGGATCCGCAGATCGCCGATCAGCGCGAGGCGCTTCAGCCCTCCCGCGCCTTGGCGATCGCCTGGCGCAGCGCATCATAGCCGACCGCGCCGATCAGCACTTCGTCGCCGACCACGAAGGTGGGCGTGCCGTTGGCGCCGAGCGCCCGCGCCAGCATGTGGTTGCGCTGGATCTCGGCACGGACTTCGGGCGCCTCGCGATAGGCGGCCGCCTCGGCGGGATCGAGCCCCGCCTGGCGCAACGCCTGTTCGATGTTCGCCGCAGTCGGCCGGCCGAGCGCAAACAGCGCATCGTAGAAGGCCTTGTAGCGTCCGCGCCGGGCGGCGAGCAGGCTCGCGACCGCCGCGGCCTCGCTGTCGCGGCCGAGCACCGGCCACTCGCGCCAGACCACGCGCAGCTTCGGGTCCTCGCGCAGCAGCCGGTCGATGTCGGCGTTGCTCGCCCGGCAGAAGCCGCAGGCATAGTCGAAGAACTCGACCAGGACCGCATCGGGCTCCTCCGCGCCCGCCCAGGCGCTGTAGAACGGCGTCTCGAGCGCCTCGCGGTTGTTCGCCACCGCCTGCGCCTCCTCCCTCTCCTGGAGGCGCTGCATCGCCTGCGGAATGATCTCCGGATTGCGCAGCAGGTAGGATTCCACGAAATAGCCGGAGGCCGCCGCCATCGCGACCGCGCCGATCAGCACGCCCAGCAGTCCTGCGATTAGAAACTTCTTCCACTCGCGCGGGCGCGGCTCGGCCATCAACGGTTCCGCCGCTGCCGCTCGACCGCGGTTCGCGAGACCATCGCAATGTCCTGCGCGCGCAGCCAGTCGGGTGTTCCGACGGGAATGCCGAGCATCGCCTGCTCGGCATTGGCGAGCGCCAGCTGCGGCTGTCCGATCAGATTGTAGCGCTCGGCGGTCGCCAGCGCGGCGCGCGCCTGATCTCCTTCGCGGTCGTAGACGATGCCGAGCTGGTACCAGGCGAAGGGATTGGTGTTGTCGCGGCCGATGGCGGCGCGGAGCACCTGCTTGGCCTCCTGGAAATGCGCCGCATCCTCGGTCGAGATGAGGGCGTGGCCGAGGATCGCCGCGATCAGCGGTTGGTCGGGCGCGCGCGCAACCGCCTCGCGCAGCGAGGCGAGCG
>JALYHK010000070.1 GCA_030776605.1 Pseudomonadota bacterium | reverse complement strand
CTGCTGCGTCACCAGCGAATAAGGGCCGATCGAGCGGGCGTGGATCTTGTCGTCGACCAGGTGGTGGAGCTTGAGCATGTAGATGTAGCCCACCGTCACCCTGCGGTCGAACGGCTCGCCCGTGCGGCCGTCGTAGAGCGTCACCTGGCCGCTCTCGTCGAGGCCCGCCTTGCGCAGCATCTCCGTCACGTCCGCCTCGCGCGCGCCGTCGAACACCGGGGTTCCCATCGGCACGCCGCCGGTGATGTTGGACGCCAGCTCCATCAGCTCCTCGTCGCTGCGCGCGTCGATCTCGCGGTGATAGTGCTCGCCGTAGATGTCCTTGAGCTTGCCGCGGACCTCCTTGACGCCGCCGTCGAGGCCCTTGCCGTTGGCGTGGATGTTCTCGAGCATCTCGGCGACCTGACGGCCGAGGCCGCGCGCGGCCCAGCCGAGATGGGTCTCGAAGATCTGGCCGACGTTCATCCGGCTCGGCACGCCCAACGGGTTGAGCACGATGTCGGCCGGCGTCCCGTCCTCCAGGAACGGCATGTCCTCTTCCGGCAGGATCCGGGAGATGACGCCCTTGTTGCCATGGCGGCCGGCCATCTTGTCGCCGGGCTGCAGCTTGCGCTTCACCGCGACGAACACCTTGACCATCTTCAGGACGCCCGGCGGCAGCTCGTCCCCGCGCTCGAGCTTCTCGATGCGGTCCTCGAGCCGGCGGCGGATCGCCGCTTCGGCCTCGTCATATTGGGCGCGCACCGCCTCGAGGTCCGCCTGGACGGCGTCGTCCTTGACGGCGAACTTCCACCATTCGTGCGGCTCGACCGAGTCCATCGCCTCGGCGTCGATCTTGGCGCCCTTCTTGACGCCCTTCGGCGCCGCCGTGGCGGTCTGGCCGAGCAGCATCTCCCTGAGGCGCGTATAAGTCGAGCGCTTGAGGATCGCGCGCTCGTCCTCGGCATCCTTCCTGAGCCGGTCCTTCTCCTCCGTCTGGATCGCCCGGGTGCGGTCGTCGATGTCGATGCCGTGGCGGTTGAACACCCTGACCTCGACGATCGTCCCCGAGACGCCCGGCGGCAGCCGCAGCGAGGTGTCTCGCACGTCGGAGGCCTTTTCGCCGAAGATGGCGCGGAGCAGCTTCTCCTCCGGAGTCATCGGGCTCTCGCCCTTGGGCGTGATCTTGCCGACCAGGATGTCGCCCGGCTCGACTTCGGCGCCGATGTAGACGATGCCCGCCTCGTCGAGGTTCCTGAGCGCCTCCTCGCCGACGTTCGGGATGTCGCGGGTGATGTCCTCGGGGCCCAGCTTGGTGTCGCGGGCCATCACCTCGAACTCCTCGATGTGGATCGAGGTGAAGACGTCGTCCTTGACCAGCCGCTCGGAGATCAGGATCGAATCCTCGAAGTTGTAGCCGTTCCAGGGCATGAAGGCGACCAGCACGTTGCGGCCGAGCGCCAGCTCGCCGAGCTCGGTCGAGGGACCGTCGGCGATGACGTCGCCCTCGCGCACGAAGTCGCCCACCTTCACCAGCGGCCGCTGGTTGATGCAGGTGTTCTGGTTCGAGCGCTGGAACTTCATCAGCGTGTAGATGTCGACGCCGGACTTGCCGGCCTCGACCTCATCGGTCGCGCGCACGACGATACGGGTCGCGTCGACCTGGTCGACGATGCCCGAGCGCCGGGCGGCGATCGCCGCGCCGGAATCGCGGGCCACCGTCTCCTCCATGCCGGTGCCGACGAGCGGCGCCTCGGCCCGGACCAGCGGCACCGCCTGGCGCTGCATGTTCGAGCCCATCAGCGCGCGGTTGGCGTCGTCGTTCTCGAGGAACGGAATCAGCGACGCCGCGACCGAGACGAGCTGCTTGGGCGAGACGTCCATCAGCGTGATCTGGTCGCGGGGGGCCATCAGGAAATCGCCGTTGCGCCGCGCCGAGACGATGTCCTCGCCGAACGAGCCGTCGTCGTTGAGCTCGGCATTGGCCTGGGCGATGGTGTGCCTCGCCTCTTCCATCGCCGAGAGATAGACGACCTCCTGCGTCACCTTGCCGTCGACCACGCGCCGGTACGGCGTCTCGATGAAGCCGTATTTGTTCACCCGGCTGAAGCTGGCGAGCGAGTTGATCAGGCCGATGTTGGGCCCCTCCGGGGTCTCGATCGGGCAGATCCGGCCGTAGTGGGTCGGGTGGACGTCGCGCACCTCGAAGCCGGCGCGCTCGCGGGTGAGGCCGCCCGGCCCGAGCGCCGAGACGCGCCGCTTGTGGGTCACCTCGGAGAGCGGGTTGGTCTGGTCCATGAACTGCGAGAGCTGCGAGGAGCCGAAGAACTCGCGCACCGCCGCCACCGCCGGCTTGGCGTTGATCAGGTCGTTGGGCATCACGGTCGAGACGTCGACCGATGACATGCGCTCCTTCACCGCCCGCTCCATCCGGAGCAGCCCGACGCGATACTGGTTCTCGAGCAGCTCGCCGACGGAGCGGACGCGCCGGTTGCCGAGATTGTCGATGTCGTCGATCTCGCCCTTGCCGTCCTTGAGGTCGACGAGGGTCTTGACGACGGCGATGATGTCTTCCTTGCGGAGGGTGGTGACGTCGTCGGGGCACTCGAGGTCGAGGCGCATGTTGAGCTTGACGCGGCCGACCGCCGACAGGTCGTAGCGCTCGGCATCGAAGAACAGGCCGTAGAACAAGGCCTCGGCGGTCTCGCGAGTCGGCGGCTCGCCGGGCCGCATCACCCGGTAGATGTCGGCGAGCGCATAGTCGCGGTCCTCGGCCTTGTCGGCCTTGAGGGTGTTGCGCATCCAGGCGCCGGTGTTGACATGATCGATGTCGAGCAGCTCGATGCGGTCGACGCCGGCCTTGTCGAGCTTCTCGAGATTCTCGGCGGTGACCTCGTCGCCCGCCTCGATGTAGATCTCGCCGGTCTTCTCGTTGATGAGGTCGTAGGCGCTGTAGCGGCCGAAAATCTCCTCGGTCGGGATGAGGAGGTCCTTGAGGCCGTCCTTGGCCGCCTTGTTCGCCCCGCGCGGCGTGATCTTCTGCCCGGCGGGGAACACGACCTCGCCGGTCTCGCCGTTGACGACGTCGAACGCCGGCTTCTGGCCGCGCCAGGTCTCGGCGAAGAACGGGATCTTCCAGCCGTCTTCGGCGCGCACGAAGGTGACGCGGTCGTAGAAGGTGTTGAGGATCTCCTCGCTCGTCATGTCGAGGGCGTGGAGCAGCGCGGTGACCGGCAGCTTGCGCTTCCGGTCGATGCGGACGTTGACGATGTCCTTGGCGTCGAACTCGAAATCGAGCCAACTGCCGCGGTAGGGGATGACCCGGGCGGCGAAGAGATATTTGCCCGACGCGTGGGTCTTGCCGCGGTCGTGGTCGAACAGCACGCCCGGCGAGCGGTGCATCTGGCTGACGATCACCCGCTCGGTGCCGTTGATGATGAACGTGCCGTTCGTCGTCATCAGCGGCATGTCGCCCATATAGACGTCCTGCTCCTTGATATCGAGGACGGAGCGGGTCTCGGTGTCGGGGTCGACCTCGAACACGATGAGGCGCAGCGTGACGCGCATCGGCGCCGCATAGGTCATGCCGCGCTGGCGGCACTCGTCGACGTCGTATTTCGGGTCCTCGAGCTCGTAGTTGACGAAGTCGAGCTCGGCGGTCCCGGCGAAGTCGCGGATCGGGAACACCGAGCGCAAAGTCTTCTCGAGGCCGGAGACGTAGCCGTCCTGCGGCCGGGAGCGAAGGAACTGCTCGTAGCTCTCGCGCTGCACCTCGATCAGGTTCGGCATTTCGGAGACTTCGTGGATGTTCCCGAAGATCCTGCGGATGCGCTTGGAAGCGGTGGACCGGCTCTCGGTCTCCTGGCCTGCGATGGTCGCCATGTCTGTGTGTGTCGCCTCGTTCTGTCGCCCCCGCGGAGGCGGGGACCCATCTCCAATTTCCGGCGGCTCGCCGCGCGAAAGCGGGGCTGTCGGCTGCGTCAGGCGCGCGTAAAGACGCAAAAAGCCGCAGGTTTCCCCGGGGGAACCGCAGCTTCAGCGTCCTGAAAACCCCAGCCGATCAATGCGTTGAATGCGCGGCGCGACGACGCATCCTGTTCCGAAGGGCTGTGGCGAGGTGCGCGATATAGGCGGCCGCCCGGGCCATGTCAATTCAGTCGACCAATCTCCGGCGAGCACGGGAAGCACGAACGGCGGGCGCCTGCGAAACGGCTTTTGCCGGATAAATAGTCGATTTAGGCCGCGGACCTCCCTATCGGGCGCGTCGATGACCGCCGCTCGAGGCATCCGATTCGAAGTGGAGGCGGCTGCCGAAGGGGAGGAGCGGGCCTATGAGGTGGCGCTCGCCGGCGGCGACGACCTGCGCCGCTATCGGCTGCCGGGAAGCCAGCACCATGACTACATCATCTTCTTCGAAGAGCTCGCCCGCGATTTCGGCACGCGGCGGCCGCACGCGTCCCATGTCCCGCCGCCGGGCGCGGGTCCCGAGCCTGACTGGCGTCCGCTCATCACAGAGAATCTGAGCCCGCTCACCTATGCCGGCTATGGCGATCCGGCGGTGCTCAAGACCGACGACGGCTGGTATCTGGTCGCCACCTCGAACGATGCGCCGGACGCCTTCCCGATCCTCCATTCGCCGGACCTGAAGGCATGGGAGCATCTCGGCTTCGTCTTCCCGGAGGGGCGGGCGCCGGAGTGGGCGGGCTCGGGGCGGCAGGTCGGCGATTTCTGGGCGCCGGAGATGGCGCTGGTGGGCGACGAATATTGGCTCGCCTACACGGCTCGCGAGAAGTCGAACGCGCTGGCCATCGGCCTTGCCAAGGCGCCGACCCCGACGGGACCGTGGCGCGACCTCGGCCGGCCGCTGATCACGGGCGGCGTGATGCTGTTCCCGCCCGCCGACCCTGAGGCGCCCCGCCCGCCGATGAGCGGCGGCGTCATCGATTCGCACATCTTCGTCGATGCCGACGGCACGCCCTACCTGTTCTGGAAGCGCGACTCGAACGGCGTGTGGCCGCGGCCGCTCGCCGGGCTGCTGCGCGAGCGGCCGGAGCTGATCGAGCGGCTCTTCTCGTCGCAGGAGAACCGCCGCACGGCCGCCTTCGCCGCCGCCGTCCAGCCCTGGGCGAACGGCCGGCGGCCGATCGAGCGCTTCTTCCTGATGCAGCCGCTGATCGACGCCGTCCTGGACGAGTGGCCGCGCGTCCATGTCGTCCTGGGCGAGCATCCGGAGGCCCAGCCCGTCCTCGATGCGATGAGGACGCCGATTCTCGCGCAGCGCCTCGCGGCGGATGGCGAATCGCTGGTCGGCGAGCCCACCGAGGTGCTGGCCAACGACCTCGAGTGGGAAGGGCATCTGATCGAGGGACCCTGGGTCACGCGTCAGCGCGGGCGCTACTGGCTCTTCTATGCCGGCAATGACTTTACGACGCCTCGGTACGGAATCGGCGTCGCCGTCGCCGATCATGTCCTCGGCCCCTATACGAAGGGAGCCGAGCCGCTGCTGCGCTCGACCCGCAGCTGGTCGGCCCCCGGCCACGCCTCCGTTGCGCCGGGGCCGGACGGGGAGCCGCACCTCTTCTTCCACGCCTTCTTCCCGGGCACGGGCGGCTACAACGTCTTCAGGGCCCTGCTCACTGCGCGTCTCCGCTTCGGCGACGGCGACGTGGAGGTGGTCTGACCGCTGCGTCGCCCGCGACCGTCAGGCGGAGCCGCCGCAGTGGCCCGCCATGGCGGCTTCGAGCACCTCGCGCGCCTCTTCGCGGCCGAAGCGCCGGGGATTGCCCGCTGCCGAAGGGTCCGCTTCGGCCATGGCGGCGAGGCGGTCGAGCTGGTCGGGCGCGATGCCGAGCTCGCCGAGCCTGTGCGGAATGGCGAGGGTGCGGCGCAGCTCGAGAATCCAGCCGAGGAAGCCGTCGAAGCTCGCCTCCTCGAGGCCCACATAAGCGGCGAGGCGCGCGATCCGCTCCTCGATTGCCTTCCGGTTGAAGCCGAGGACGTAGGGCATCAGCACGGCGTTGGTGAGGCCGTGGTGGCTCCCGGCCAGCGCGCCGATCGGGTGGGAGAGGGCGTGCATCGCGCCGAGCCCCTTCTGGAAGGCGGTTGCGCCCATCGCCGCGGCGGCGAGCATCGCCCCGCGCGCCTCGAGGTCGGCTCCGTCGCGATAGGCGCGGAGCAGCGCTGCCCGGATCAGCCGCACGCCCTCGGCGGCGATGCCGTCGGCCAGCGGATGGAAGCCCGGCGCGCACCAGGCCTCGATGCAGTGCGAGAGGGCGTCCATCCCCGTTGCGGCGGTGACGCGGGGCGGCAGGCCGAGGGTCAGCTCCGGGTCGAGGATGACTGCCGCAGGCATCATCTTCGGGTGGAAGATGATCTTCTTCACTCCCGCGGCTTCGTCGAGGATGACGCCGGCGCGGCCGACCTCGGAGCCGGTGCCGGCGGTGGTGGGCACCGCGAGGACGGGAGCGATGCCGGCGGGATCGGCGCGGGTCCACCAGTCGCCGACGTCCTCGAATTCCCACAGCGGCCGGCCCTGGCCCGACATGAAGGCGACGACCTTGCCGACGTCGAGCGCACTGCCGCCTCCCATCGCTATCACCCCGTCGCAGCCGCCGGCGCGATAGGCGGCGAGCCCCGCCT
>JALYHK010000069.1 GCA_030776605.1 Pseudomonadota bacterium | reverse complement strand
CCGCCCAGCCGGTGGCACCGCCGCCCGCGCCTCCGGTTCGCCAGGCGCGCCAGGCCGCCGTTCCGCCACCCCAGCAGCCGGCTCAGGGCAGCGCGCCCGCGCCGGGCTTCAACTTCTGATGACCGCCCGAAAGGACAGCACGAACATGGCACGCAAGAGAAGCATCGCCGCCCTTCTGGTCCTGGGGCTGCCGATCGTCGCCTGCGGCCCCGGCTCTCCGCCGGTCAACACCAGCCTCTATTCGGTGAATCAGCCGGTGGTGCAGCGCACGGATTATGTGCTCGACCTTGCCACCGCGCCGGACGGCGTTCCGCTGTCCGAGCGCGAGCGGCTTGACGCCTGGTTCCGCTCGCTCGAGCTCGGCTATGGCGACCGAATCGCCGTCGACGAGGCGAGCGGCTACGCCCAGTCTGAGGTGCGCGAGGACATCGCCGCCGTCGCGGCCGATTACGGGCTGCTGCTCAGCGAGGGGGCGCCGATGACCGCCGGCGCCGTGCCGCCGGGCATGGTCCGCGTCGTCGTCACCCGCATGTCGGCGAGCGTGCCCGGCTGCCCGAACTGGGGCGGTCAGGAGCTCGGCGGCCGCGTCCAGACCTCCCCGAACTTCGGCTGCGCGATCAATTCCAACCTCGCCGCGATGGTCGCCGACCCGAACGACCTGGTGCTCGGTCAGGCCGGGGCGGCGGCCGGCGATCCCGCCACCGCGGCGCGCGCGATCCGCTCTTACCGCGACGCGCAGCCGACCGGCGCCCGCGGCCTTCCCGAAACCAGAACTTCGACAGGTGGACGGTAATGAACGCGCCCTTCACTCCCCCCCGCAGCGGCGCGACGCTGCGCGACCCCTTCGCCGCCTTCGTCTGCGACGATGAGACGGCCGAGATGCTGCGGCCGATCGCGGTCGAGCACGGATGGTCGCCCGAAAAGGTCAACAAGGGCGGCCTGCGAAACGCCGTCCAGACCCTCTCGGTGTCGGCCAGTCCGGCGATCCTGTTCGTCGATCTCTCCGAATCCGGCGATCCGCTCAACGACATCAACGCGCTGGCGGAGGTCTGCGAGCCGGGCACCGTCGTCATCGCGGCCGGCCAAGTCAATGACGTGCGTCTCTACCGCGACCTCGTCGCCAGCGGCATCCAGGACTATCTCCTGAAGCCGTTCAGCGCCGATCAGCTGCGCGAGGCGTTCGCGAATGCGCAGATGACGATCTCCGGGCCGCGCATCAACGAGGCGGCGAACGACAAGCCCAATGTGATGGCCGCGGTGGTGGGCGTGCGCGGCGGCATCGGCACTTCGACGATCGCCACCTCCCTCGCCTGGCTGATGGGCGAGAAGGGCGGGCGCAACACCGCGATGCTCGACCTCGACGTCCATTTCGGCACCGGCGCCCTCGCGCTCGACCTCGAGCCCGGCCGCGGCCTCACCGACGCGATCGAGAATCCGAGCCGCATCGACGGGCTGTTCATCGAGCGGGCGATGGTGCGGGCTAGCGAAAGGCTGTGCGTGCTCTCGGCCGAAGCCCCGATCAACCAGCCGCTGCTCACCGACGGCTCCGCCTTCATGCAGCTCCAGGAAGAGATCCGCCACGCCTTCGAGGGCACGGTCGTGGACCTGCCGCGGCCGATGCTGGTCCAGTTCCCGCACCTGCTCAACGAGGTCCACGCGGTGGTGCTGGTGGTCGAGTTCACGCTCGCCGCCACCCGCGACGCCATCCGCGTCCTCTCCTGGCTGAAAGCGCAGGCGCCGCAGTGCCGGGTCATCGTCGTCGCCAACAAGGCCCAGCCGACCGGCCTGCTCGAGGTCAGCCGCAAGGACTTCGAGCAGTCGATCGAGCGGAAGGTCGACATCGTCATCCCGTTCGATCCGAAGGCGGCGACGCAAGCGGCCAAGCTCGGGCAGCCCTTCGCCAAGGTCGCCAAGGCGGCGAGGCTCACGCAGCCGCTGACCCAGCTGCTCGCCATGACGGTGGCGAGCGAGGAGACGGCGGCCGAAGCCGGCGGATCGCTGCTCGGCAAGCTTGGCAACCTCAAGGCGCTGCTGGCGAAGAAGCCGGAGCCGAAGGTGGCCAAGGCGGCCTGACCCCGGCGGGGGAGGCGCGCGGCGCGAGAGTAGACGAGTCAGGGGCGAGCAATGCCGGGTACGACGATGATGATGATGGCAGCCGGGCTCGTCGCGATGCTTGCGATGATCTTCGTCGCCTTCACCGGGCCCTCGGCGTCCAAGGCGCAGGGCCGCCGCCTCGAAAGCGTGCGCGAACGCCACAGCAAATCGACCGAGGTCGCCGCCCAGGCCCAGCTCAAGCGTATCCTCGCCGGCCGCCAGACCAAGATGGACGGCTACGCCCAGCGCTTCATCCCCAATCCTGCGCTGCTCCGGCTGCGTCTGGAGAAGACGGGCTACGAGTGGACGCTCGTCCAGTATGTGCTGGTCTCGGCCGGCCTCGCGGGCGGCACCATGGTGCTGCTGACGATGCGCGGAATGCCGCTGACGCTTGCCCTCTTCGTCAGCCTGTTCATGGGCATCGGCGTCCCCCATCTCGTCGTCAGTCGGTTGATCAAGAAGCGGCTCGACAAGTTCACCTCCAAATTCCCCGACGCGATCGAGCTGATGGTGCGCGGCCTGCGCTCGGGCTTGCCGATCTCCGAGACGCTCGGCGTCGTCGCCGACGAGATTCCGGGGCCGGTCTCCGTCGAGTTCCGCAACGTCGCCGACAAGATGAAGATCGGCCGGACGATGGAAGCCGCGCTCCAGGAGGCGGCGGAACGGCTCGGCACGCCCGAGTTCCAGTTCTTCGTCATCGCGCTCGCCATCCAGCGCGAAACCGGCGGCAATCTTGCCGAGACGCTTACCAACCTCTCCGAGGTGCTGCGCAAGCGCGCCGCGATGAAGCTCAAGATCCGGGCCATGTCTTCGGAATCGAAAGCGTCGGCGTGGATCGTCGGGGCGCTGCCGTTCATCGTCTTCGGGCTCATCTGGTTCATCAACGGCCGCTACATGCAGGCCTTCTTCGTCGACGAGCGGCTGATGATCGCGGGCCTGGGCGGGCTCGTCTGGATGGGCATCGGCGTCTTCGTGATGGCCAAGATGGTCAATTTCGAGATCTGAGCGGAGGGACGCGAGGCGATGACACCGGCGACCGGCCCGACGATCATGGGCATCGACGTGGTGATGGTGGGGACCGTGCTCTCCGCCATCGCCACCTTCGCCGTGCTCGTCGCCATCTACGCAGCCACGACGGTGCGCGATCCGATGGCGAAAAGGGTCAAGTCGCTGAACGAGCGGCGCGAGCAGCTGAAGGCCGGCATCATCGCCACCGCCTCTAAGCGGCGGCGCAACATCACCAACAAGAACGAGGTCGCCGACAAGGTCCGCGGGGTGCTCGCCTCCCTGAAGATGCTGCAGGGCGAGCAGGTCGAGAAGGCGCAGCTCAAGCTGATGCAGGCCGGCATCCGATCCAAGGACCTCGCCTTCGTGGTCATCTTCGCGCGCTTCGTGCTTCCCCTCGTCGTCGGCTCGATCGTGATCGTCGGCGTCTACGTACTCGACTGGTTCCCGGAATGGGGCTCGTTCAAGAAGTACGGCTTCGTCGCGGGGACGCTGCTCGGCACCTACAAGGCGCCCGACATCTGGCTCAAGAACCGGATCACCAAGCGCAGCGCGGCGATCCGCAAGGGCCTGCCCGACGCGCTCGACCTGCTGGTCATCTGCGCCGAGGCGGGCCTCACCGTGGATGCCGCCTTCAACCGTGTCGCGCGCGAGCTCGGCAAGGCCTATCCGGAGCTCGGCGACGAGTTCGCCCTGACCTCGATCGAGCTCGGGTTCCTCACCGACCGGCGCCTCGCGTTCGAGAATCTCGCCAACCGGATCGACCTCGATTCGATTCGCGGCGTGGTGACGACGATGATCCAGACGGAGAAGTACGGCACGCCGCTGGCGAGCGCGCTGCGCGTGCTTTCGGCCGAGTTCCGCAACGAGCGGATGATGAAGGCCGAGGAGAAAGCAGCGCGGCTGCCGGCGATCATGACGGTGCCGCTGATCCTGTTCATCCTGCCGGTGCTGTTCATCGTCATCCTCGGCCCGGCGGCCTGCTCGATCTCCGACGCGTTCGGCTGATCGGGCGCGCCGGTACGGCGCCGGAACAAGCGGCCCGCTTCGGCGATTGTCCCCCGGACAGTCGAGGAGGACCAGAGATGCCGACCTTCACCGCCGAACAGTGGCTCATCCTCGCGCTCGTCTTCCTGCTCGGCCTGCTGATTGGCATGGCGCTGATGGCGGGCGGCAAATGGAAGCAGCGCTACCGCGACGAGGTCCGCCGCCGCCAGGAGGTCGAGGCGGAGCGCGATCGGCTCGCCTCGGCGGTGAGGCACGGCGAAGCCCACAATCTCGCCGCGGACGCGCGGGACGACCGGCCGGACGTCTAAGCCTTCTCCCGGAGCGCGGCCTGGGCGGCGGCGAGGCGGGCGATCGGCACCCGGTAGGGCGAGGCGCTGACGTAATCGAGCCCGCTCCCGTGGCAGAAGGCGATCGAGGCGGGATCCCCGCCATGCTCGCCGCAAATGCCGAGCTTCAAATCCGGCTTCGCCCCCCGCCCCCGCTCCCCGGCAAGCACGATCAGCTCGCCCACGCCCTCGACGTCGAGGCTGACGAACGGGTCGCGCTCGTAGATGCCCTGCTCGACATAGGCGCCGAGGAAATGGCCGGCGTCGTCGCGGCTGACGCCCAGCGCGGTCTGGGTGAGGTCGTTGGTGCCGAAGCTGAAGAATTCGGCCTCCCTTGCGATCGCGGCGGCACGCAGCGCCGCGCGGGGCAGCTCGATCATCGTCCCGACGAGATAGTCGACTCGCCGGTCGCGTTCGGCGAACACCGCCTCGGCGGTGCGCTCGACCAGCCTGCGGATGATCGCCAGCTCGGCGCTGGTCGCAACCAGCGGCACCATCACCTCAGCGAGCGGCGCCGCGCCCCCCTCCTCGGCGACGGTCACCACCGCCTCGAAGATCGCCCGCGCCTGCATCTCGTAGATTTCGGGGAAGGTGATGCCGAGCCGGCAGCCGCGGTGGCCGAGCATCGGGTTGGTCTCGTGGAGCTCGGCGGCTCGGCGCTGGAGGTCCTCGGCCGCGACTCCGGCCGCCGCCGCCACCTCCGCGAACTCGGCCTCGCCTTGCGGCAGGAATTCGTGGAGCGGCGGATCGAGCAGGCGGATGGTGACGGGAAGCCCCGCCATGATGCGGAAAATCTCTTCGAAGTCCGCGCGCTGCGCCGGCAGCAGTTTGTCGAGCGCGGCGCGCCGGCCGGCCTCGTCCTCGGCCAGGATCATCTGGCGGACTGCGGCGATCCGTGCGGAATCGAAGAACATATGCTCGGTGCGGCAGAGGCCGATGCCCTCGGCGCCGAACCGGCGGGCGGTGCGGCAGTCGGCCGGCGTCTCGGCGTTGGTTCGGACCCTGAGGCGGCGGGAGCGGTCGGCCCACTCCATCAGGGTGCCGAAATCGCCGACCAACTCGGGCTGGACGGTCGGTACCGCGCCGAGCATCACTTCGCCGGAGGTGCCGTCGAGGGTGATGGTGTCTCCCTCGCGCACCTCGACCGAGCCGACCCGCATCTTCTTCGCCTTATAGTCGATCTGGAGCGCGCCGGCGCCGCTGACGCAGGGGCGGCCCATGCCCCGGGCGACGACGGCTGCGTGGGAGGTCATGCCGCCGCGAGCGGTGAGGATCCCCTGGGCGGCGTGCATGCCGTGGATGTCCTCGGGGCTGGTCTCGATCCGCACCAGGATCGCCTTGTCGCCGATCGCCGCGAGGCGCTCGGCGGTGTCGGCGTCGAACACCGCCTGGCCGCAGGCGGCGCCGGGCGAGGCGGGCAGCCCCTTGGCGATGACGTTGCGCTGCGCCTGCGGGTCGAGCGTCGGGTGGAGCAGCTGGTCGAGCGCCTGCGGATCGATCCGCAGCACCGCCTCCTCCTTGGAGATCAGCCCCTCCTGCGCCATCTCGACGGCGATGCGCAGCGCCGCCTTGGCGGTGCGCTTGCCGGTGCGGGTCTGCAGCATCCACAGCTTGCCGCGCTCGACGGTGAACTCGATGTCTTGCATGTCCCGATAGTGGCGCTCGAGCAGGTCGAAGGTGCGGGCGAGCTCGGCGAACACCTCGGGCATCGATTCTTCCATCGACGGCGCCTTCGCCCCCGCCGCCTCGCGCGCCGCCCTGGTCAGATATTGCGGCGTGCGGATGCCGGCGACTACGTCCTCGCCCTGGGCGTTGATCAGATATTCGCCGTAATAGCAGCACTCGCCGGTCGACGGGTTGCGGGTGAAGGCGACGCCGGTCGCGCTGTCTTCGCCCATGTTGCCGAACACCATCGCCTGGACGTTGACCGCGGTGCCCCAGTCGTTCGGGATGTCGTTCAGGCGCCGATAGGTCTTCGCGCGCTCCGACTGCCAGGAGCCGAAGACGGCGCCGATGGCGCCCCACAATTGCTCCTCTACGTCCTGCGGGAAGGGCCGGCCCCACAGCTCCTCGACCAGCCCTTTGTAGGCGCCGACCAGCCGCCGCCAGTCGGCGGCGTTGAGATCGGTGTCGAGATGGACGCCCTTGTCCTCCTTGGCCATTTCGAGCGCTTCCTCGAAACGGCCGTGGTCGAGCCGGAGGACGACGTCGGCGTACATCTGGACGAAGCGGCGGTAGCTGTCCCAGGCGAAGCGCGGATCGCCCGAGGCGGCGGCGAGCCCCTCCACCGTCTCGTCGTTG
>JALYHK010000068.1 GCA_030776605.1 Pseudomonadota bacterium | reverse complement strand
GGACGGGACCGCACACGCTTTGCCTTTGCTGACCAGCATCGACCGCTATCTCGCGCGCCTCATCTTCGTTCCGCTGGTCGCGACGCTGAGCCTGGCGGCGATGCTGCTGCTGCTCGACAAGATGCTGCGGCTGTTCGACTTCGTGGTGAGCGAAGGCGGCCCGGTCAGCGTCGTCTGGCGGATGCTCGCCAACATGATCCCCGAATATCTCGGCCTCGGCATACCGATCGGGCTGATGATGGGGATCCTGCTCGCCTTTCGGCGGCTCGCCCTTTCGTCCGAGCTCGACGTGCTGCGCGCCGTCGGCCTTTCCTACGAGCGGCTGCTGCGCGTGCCCTACATGTACGCAGCAGCGCTGATGGCGCTCAACGTCGGCATCGTAGGGTTCGTCCAGCCTTATTCGGAATATGCCTATCAGAACCTTCGCTTCGAGCTTCGGTCGGGGGCGCTCGGCGCGTCGATCAAGGTGGGCGAGTTCACCAGCCTCGGCCGGCGGATGACGCTGAGGATCGAGCGCAGCGAGGGCGAGGGCAACATCCTCCACAACGTCTTCGTCCGCGCCGAGGCCCGCGACGGCCGGTCGATCGCGGTGACCGCCGACCACGGCAGCTTCCTCGCCTCCGAGGATGAGGACATGATCATCCTGCGCCTCACCAACGGCCGCCTCGTCCACGACGCGCCCAGCTATCACGTGCCGCGGGTGCTGAGCTTCCGCAGCCACGACCTTCCGATCGACCTCCCCGCCATCGACGCGTTCCGGCGGCGCGGCGGCGGCACCGAGGAGCTGACGCTGCCCGAGCTGGTGCGCGCCGCCTGGGCGCCGGGCACCTCGGAGCAGCAGCGGCTCGCGAGCCGCGCCAACTTCCACTTCCGGCTGGTCGAGATCGCGATGATGCTGCTGGTTCCGCTGCTTGCGGTGGCTCTGGCGGTGCCGCCCAAGCGCAGCAGCTCGGGGCTCGGCATCTTCCTCTCGATCGTGTTCGTCGTCACCTACCACAAGGTCAACCAATATGCCGAGCAGATGGGCGCGCTCGGCCGCATCGATCCGGTGATCGCCCTGTGGGTGCCTTTCGCGCTGTTCGCCGCGCTGATCCTGTGGATGTACTGGACGCTCGCCCACAAGCCCGGCGGTCAGCCGATCGGCGCGCTCGAGCGGGCGTTCGACAAGGCCGGCAAGGCGGTCGGCCGGGTGCTCGACCTCGGCGGCGAGCGGCGGCGGCGGAGGCTCCAGCCGGCCGAATGATCAACGTCCACTTCTTTCCCTCCTCGCGGATCGCGCTGTACATGGCGCGGCTGTTCCTGGTGCGCACCCTTGCCGTCCTCGCCGCGCTCGTCCTGATCCTGATGACGCTCGATCTGCTCGGCGAATCGGGCAAGATCCTCGCCCAGCCCGGCAACGGCGACGCCGAATTGTGGCGCTACGTCTCGCTCCGCATCCCGATGCTGATCGCCCGTTTCTTGCCCTTCTCGGTGCTGCTCGGAACGCTGATCACGCTCGCCGCGCTCAACCAGCACAGCGAGGTGATCGCGATGAAGGCGGCGGGCATTTCGGCGCACCAGATCATCGCCCCGCTGATCGTCGCGAGCTTCGGAATCGCCGCGGTCAGCTTCGCCTTCAACGAGCGCATCGTCACCCGCGCCGCGGCGGCGCTCGGCGCGTGGGAGGCCGTCGAATACGGACGGGTGCCGCCGCAGACCGGCGTCTCGAGCAACGTCTGGGTGCGCCACGGCGAGGATCTGATCCAGGCGCGCCAGGTGAGCGGCCGCGGCGCGGACGTGACGCTCGGCGGCGTCGTCGTCCACCGCCGCATCGGCGGCACGCTCGAGGAGATCGTCCGCGCGGAGAGCGCGCGCCGCGTGCGTGGCGGCTGGCAGCTCGCCGACGCTTCGATCTTCGACGTCGATGCGGTGACGCTGACCCGCACGCCCTCGATGCTGCTGCCGCTCGACATCGAGCCGACGCAGTTCAGCCTCGCGCGCGTCGATCCCGACGAGCAGGACTTCTGGCGCCTCAGCCAGTCGATCGAGGAGCTGCGCGTCGCCGGTCGGCCGACCGAGGCGCTCGAAGCCAATCTCTGGCACAAGATATCGGGGCCGCTGTCGTCAGTACTGATGCCGCTGCTCGGCGCGATCGCCGCCTTCGGCCTCGCCCGGTCCGGCCAGCTGTTCCTGCGGGCGGTGGCGGGGATGGGCCTCGGCTTCGCTTATTTCGTCGCCGACAATTTCGCCATCGCGATGGGCAATTACGGGGCCTATCCGCCGCTGCTCGCCGCCTGGGGGCCGTTCGCTTTGTTCCTGCTGATCGGTGAGACCGTGCTTATCCGGACCGAGGAGTGACGGCCGCGGAGACCCGGCCGGCGGTCACCCGCGGCGAGGTCGCGCGCGGGGCGGGGCTGGCGGGGATCGCGCGCGCCGGGGCGCTGATCGAGGCGCTCGCCCAGCCGCTCTACACCTGGCTGTTCGGCCTGGCGACCTACGGGATCTACGTCGTGCTGTGGGGCGCGGTGAACCTCGCCGCCAACCTCATCGACCTTTCGATGACGAGCGCGCTCCAGCGCGTCGTTCCCGCCGAGGACGGCGAGGCGCGGGCGCATGGCGCGGTCAAGCTCGCCCTGCTCGTCTCGGTGATCCCGGCCGCGCTGGTCGCGCTCCTCGTTACGCTCAACGCGGAAGCGGTCGCCGGGCTCTTCTCGGCGGCGCCGGAGGATGCAGCCGAGCTGCCCCAAGCGGTGGCGCTGTTCGCCTGGGCGCTGCCGCTCTGGACGTTCGTGGAGGTCGCGACCTCCGCCGCGCGGGCCCGCCGCGCGTTCGGGCCGGAGATAAGGCTGCGGATTTTCTGGGAGCAGCTGGCGCGGATCGCCTTCGCCGTCTCCTTCTTCGCGCTGGGCTTCGAGAGCATCGGGCTGATGCTCGGCCATCTCGCCTCGCTCGCTTTTACCGCCTTGCTGTGCGTGCCTCTCCTCTGCCGCTACTACGACCCGAAGCTGCTGGTGCGCGCGCCCCTGCCCCGAGGCCTCGCCCGGAACCTGCTGCTGACCGGCCTCGCCTTGCTGCCCTCCAACCTGTCCAGACGGCTGCTGATCGACGCTCCGCCGGTCGTCCTCAACCTGATGCTGCCCGGCGCGAGCGGCGCGGCGGCGGCGGGCCTGTTCGAGATCGCGCGCAAGATTTCGACCGTGCCGCACATCGTGCGCCAGTCCTTCCAATATGTGCTCGGCCCGCTTTCCTCGGCGCAGGCGCGGGCCGACCGCGCCGCCCTCGGCCCGCTCTACCGCTTCGCCAGCCGCGCCTCGGCAGCGCTGGTCGTGCCGCTGGGCGGGCTGCTCATCTTCGCGGGCGCCGACATCCTCAGCGTCTACCGCCCCGAGGTCGCCGCCGCCCTGCCGCTCCTCTGGGTGCTGGTCGCCGCCCGGGTCCTCGAAGCGATCGTCGGCCCCGCCGCGACCATCGTCGAAATGACCGGTCACCGGTTGCTGCCGCTCGTCAACAGCCTGATCGGCGTCGCGCTCTGGGCAGGCCTCGCAGCGTGGCTGACGCCCGCCTGGGGCGCCTTCGGAATGGCCGCCGCCGTGGCTGCCGGCAGCCTTGCCGGCACTTACGCCGCGACCATCGAGCTGCGCGTCGGCGACGGCCTCTCGCCGTTCGACCGCAAGCTGTTCCAGGGCATCGCAGTCGCCGCGGCGGGAGTCGGACTGATGGCGCTCGCCGCAGCCGCGCTCGGCGGCCCCGCCCGCTTCGCCGCCGTCCTTGCGCTGTGGGCCGCGACCAGCTGGCTCTCGCTGCGCTACGGCCTCACCCGCGAGGACCGGCACGCCCTCGGCGGATTGTCGCGGAGGCTGCGGCTCGTCTAGGCTCCGGGCGATGACGCGCAATCCCGTTCAGGCTTTCGGCGCATGGCTGGCGGAAACCCCGGACGAATGGCCGGAAGCGGCGCTGGAGTCGGCGCACCGGCAGTTCATCGACCTGATCGCGGTCAGCGTCCCCGGTGCTGCGGACGAAGCGGCCCAGCGGGTCTTCGCCACGGTGCGCGACTGGGGGGGCGGGCCCTCGGCGGCGGTTGGCATGGGAGCGCGGCTCGCGCCCCCATGGGCCGCGCTGGTCAACGGCACCGCCGCCCATGCGCTCGACTTCGACGACAATTTCGATCCCGCCAAGGCGCACGCCAGCGCCGTCCTCGTCCCCGCCATCCTCGCGCTCGGCGAGCAGGAGGGCGCTTCGGGCCGCGCCTGCCTCGACGCCTACATCGCCGGGCTCCAGATCCTCGGCCGCGTCGGCCAGGGGGTGAATCCCGCGCACCGCAACCGCGGCTGGCACGCGACGGCCACGGTCGGCGCGATCGGCGCCGCCGCCGCCTGCGCGCGCCTGCTGGGGCTGGGAGCGGAGCAGGCGGGGCACGCGCTGTCGATCGCCACCAGCATGGCGGGCGGCTTCATGTCGCAGTTCGGAACGATGGTGAAGCCGATCCACGCCGGCCTCGCGGCAAAGGCGGGCGTTCTGGCCGCGAGCCTCGCCCGCGCCGGCATCACCGCCGGCCTCGGGACCCTCGATTCGCCCACGGGGATGAACCGGCTTATGGTCGGCCCCGATTACGAGCATCTGCGCGACACGCTGGACCACGTCGAGCACGGCCAGACGCTGCGGTTCGAAACCGGCAACGTCGGCGAGCCGCTCCTGATCCTGTCGAGCGGCTTCCGTGTAAAGCGCTATCCCAATTGCGGCAGCGCCCACCGGGCGCAGGACGGGCTGCTCGAGCTCGTCGCGCGGCACGGCTTCACGGCCGAGGAAGTGGAGGCGATACACGTCCGCGCGCCGGTCACTCACCTCAACAACCTGATGTATGTCGACCCACGCGACCCGCTGCAGGCAAAGTTTTCCCTCGAATATGGGCTCGCGCTGTGCCTGGTCGCCGGAGCCTGCCGGTTGGACGACTTTTCGGAGGAGGCGGTGATGCGGGAGGATATCCGCGCCCTTTACCTGCGCATCCACCGCCACCCGGTCGACAAGGCCGAAGGCGAGTTCCCGACCGAGGTGGAGGTGGTGCTGAAGGACGGCCGCCGCTTGGCAACCGCGGTCGCCATGCCGATGGGAAGCCTCGCCGCGCCCTTTCCGATCGAGCAATATTGGGAGAAATATGAAGGCTGCGTCGCCGCCTTCCTCCGCGACCCGGAGGCCGCCGCGCTGCGCCGCGCCCTCGAGGACCTGCCGGCGCTGCCGAGCCTCGCGCCTCTCACCGCCCCGCTTTCCGGCGCCTTCGCTTTCCAATCCTCCTGAAGCGGCCTAGGTGGAGGCGATGGCCGACGCGCGCTACACCGCCCTGGTCCTCGCCGCCAACCGGCGCGGCCCCGAGGACCCGCTCGCCAAGGCCGGCGGTGTCAGCCACAAATGCTTCATCGACATCGCCGGCGAGCCGATGCTGCGCCGCGTGGTCGGCGCGCTCTTAGGCAGCGGCCGGATCGGCCGCGTCATTGTCTCGATCGAGCCCGACAGCGAGCGGGAAGCGCGCGAGATCCTCGCCCCGCTGCCGGGCTCGGAGCACATCCTCTACACCCCCTCGCGCGAGACGATCGGCGCCAGCGTCCAGGCCGCGCTGGAGGCCTTCCGCGACGTGCTGCCGCTCGTCATCACTACCGGCGACAATGCGCTGCACACCGCGGAGATGGTGCGCTACTTCTGCGATGCCTGCGATCCGCTCGACGCCGACGGCGCCCTCGGCCTCACCCCGGCTCGCTACATCCTCGAAAAATATCCGGAAGGCAGCCGCGCGTTCCACCGCTTCCGCGACGGCGAGTTCTCGAGCTGCAACATCTATGTGCTGCTGACCCCGCAGGCGCTGCAGGCGCCGCGGGTGTTCAACTCGGGCGGCCAGTTCGGCAAGAAGCCCAAGCGGCTGATCGGCGCTTTCGGCCTCCTTGCCTTCCTCGCCTACAAGAGCCGGCTGTTCCGCCTGACGACCTTCCTGCGCTTCCTGTCGCGGGCGATCGGCGTGCGCACCGCGCCGGTGCTGATGCCGTTCGCCGAGGGACCGATCGACGTCGACCGGATGCAGGACTGGGAGCTTGCCAACCGCATCGTCCGCCAGAGGGAAAGCTAGGCGGCGCGCGCCTCCCCCGCCCCCGCCCGGCGCGGTTCCGGCACGGCTTCGCCCCACTTCCGCCGCATTGCAAATTCAGGGGCGAGACACATATTGACCGCTAAAGGGGTCCCGCGAAGCCCCCTCAGCGCATCAGGATAAGAGACGTGAAACCCGCCCAGGCACTGCGCCCCCCGTTCTGGAGACGCGAGCATCATCTCGATCGGATGACGCTCAAGGAGCTGGTCGTCGCTTATTTCCAATATCCCGCGATCATCGCTTACCTGCTGCTCGCGGCCGCCGCCGTCGGCGCCTACCTGTGGCGGCCGGCGCCGCTCGCGCCCACGCTGGTCGCGATCGCCGCGGCGAGCTTCATCTACCCGCTCGTCTGGTACCTCCTCCACCGCTTCGTGCTGCACAGCCGCTGGATGTTCAAGCGCCCCTTCCTCGCCTCGACCTGGAAGCGCATCCACTACGACCACCACCAGGACCCCAACCACCTGGAAGTGCTGTTCGGCGCCCTCCACACCACGCTGCCGACGATCGGCCTCGCCACCCTGCCGCTCGGCTGGGCGATCGGCTATGTCATGGCCGGCCCCGAGGCCGCCTGGGGCGCCGCCGCGGCGGCCTTCGCGAGCGGCCTCGTCACCACCTGCTTCTACGAGTTCGTCCACTG
>JALYHK010000067.1 GCA_030776605.1 Pseudomonadota bacterium | reverse complement strand
CCATGGTCGTAGGCGGAGAGCTCGGCCTCGAGCGCGCGGGCGCGGTCGACGACGCGGGCGAGGCGCTGGGCGAGCACGTTGAGGATCGCGCCCACGCCGGCGAGCAGGAACACCGGGGCAATGGCGAGCTGGATGAGGTTCGCGACGGCGGTGACCGGAATCGCCTGTTCCATCGCTGCCGCTTAGGCCCGCGGCGGCCGCGGGGGAAGCCGTCGGCGCCGTCAGGCGTCCGGGGCGACCCAGCCGGCGACCAGATAGAGGAGAACGGCGAGCGGGCCGAGCACGAACAGGCTGAGCACGGCGCCGACGCGGAGCAGCGTCGCGTCGATGTCGAAGCTACGCGACAGGCCGGCGCAGACGCCCATCAGCTTGCCATTGGCACGGTCGAGGGTGAAACGGCGGGTCATTTGGTCCTCGTGTTCGGGTGAGGCGGCCGGCGGGTTCAGGCGAGCTGAACGACCGGTCCGACGGCGGCGGAAACGAACAGCGCGCTGGTGATCAGCGCGGCGAAAAGCGAGACTGCGAACTGCCGGGCGGCGGCGGTGTTGAGCGTCATTGGTCTTCTCCCTGGATTCGGCCCGGACCATCCGGTGCCATGCCGGACATTAGCAGGGAGCGTGCCAAACCGCAGGGAACCGCAGAAATCCGCGGTTCCTTGCAGTCGCGCAGCTGCAGCGCACCGAGAGGTTCGCCAACCGGTGGGGAAATGCGCCAAGCCTTGGCCGTCTTGCCGGCAATTATATACTTGACAAAGCAGGTAGGGTACCCGATAACCGCCCTAGGAGACAGGTCATGGACATCTTCGCGCCCCGCTTTCAGAACGAAGACAAAGCCCGCGAGCACCTAGAGAGCCTGCGCTGGCCGCAGGGCCCCTTCTGCCCGCACTGCGGCTCGTTCAATGCCAAGCGCCTCCCCCCGGTGCGCGGGCGTAAGACGAAGGCAAACCCCGAAGGGACGATCCGCAAGGGCGTGGTCCAGTGCCGCGACTGCCGCGAGCAGTACACCGTCACCGTCGGAACCGTGTTCGAGTCCTCAAAGGTGCCGTTGCACAAGTGGCTTCTGGTCAACCACCTGCTCTGCGCGTCCAAGAAGGGCATCAGCGCCCACCAGATCCACCGCATGATCGGCGTCACCTACAAGACTGCGTGGTTCATGTGCCACCGCATCCGCGAAGCGATGAACCAGCCTTCCGGCCCGCTCGGCGGCGAGCCTGAAAAGATCGTCGAAGCCGACGAAACCTGGGTTGGCGGCAGCACCAAGAACCGCGCGAGCAAGAAGGCCGCGCCCAAGAAGATCGTCGTTACCCTCGTCGAGCGTGGCGGGCACGCCCGCAGCTTCCACGTCGCCAACATCCACGGCAACACGCTTCGCCCGTTGCTTTTCGAGAACGCTTGCCGCCTCTCAACCCTTATGACGGACGAGTGCGGCAGCTACACGCTCGCCGGGCGCGCCTACTGGAGCCACCACACCGTCAATCACTCGATCGCCGAATATGCGCGCGGGCAGTGGCACACCAACACCGCCGAGAACTTCTTTTCCATCTTCAAGCGCGGCGTGGTCGGCACCTACCACCACCTGAGCGCGGCGCATCTGCATCGCTACTGTGCCGAGTTCGATTTCCGCTATAACACCCGTGAAGATACGGACGGCGAACGCGCCGACCAGTCCCTCCGCGGCATCTACGGCAAGCGCCTCACCTATCGGCGGCCTGCTGCGCTCGCCGCCTGAGTTTTTCGAAGCGCCACGCCAGATCGGGACACGTCGCAAGCGCTACTTCGACTGAGACTCCCGGCGCCCTACCTTGCTATCCTTGTGCGGCTTGGGGGGCGTCGCGAGCATCCGCTTTAGCGCCGCTTCGGCCCGAGCCGCCGTCTCCGCTTCGGAGTAGGTGTCATCGGGTTTAGGGTTATTGTCTCTCATGCTCTCTCCCGACATTCTCAAGGGGCCTCGTCTAAAGGTTGAACGGGCCTACCGCCACCTTGATGAATTCCGGGCTTTCACCGAGCCCTTGCACCGAAGCTTCTACGAGATCACATTCGATAAGCACTCGATCTTTCCCGAGCTTCAGGAACCCGGGCTGTATGTTCACTACCGCCCGCTGCAACCAATCCCCGAATTGCTGGCGCTGGTAGTCGGAGACGCGGCCCATAATCTGCGTTCCGCGCTCGACCATCTGGCGACAGGGATTTGCAGGAGCGTCAAGCATGGGGCTAAAGAACACTTCCCCATTCATCCCAAACGGAAAAACCTCGAAACCGCTCCTGTCCTTTCTCTGATAGAGAAAGCCATCCCTGGAGCTAAGAAAACGTTTCTCGAACAAATACGGCCTGAGAACGGACCTCACGAGAACCTTTGGAGGTTCAACGATCTCAACAACGACGATAAACATAACCTCCTTATTCCGACCGTCGCAATCACCAACATAACCGGCATCAACATTACCATGCCGGGTGGACCAAGCTTCCGCGATAATCTGCATTCTGGAGATGCTACACGCCCACAGGCACTCTACGCAGTCACTGGTTTTTTGGGGAACATCACCGTAGAGAACAACCCCACAGTGTCTGTTGACGTACGCTTCGGCGAGGGAACGCCCTTCAAGGATGAGCCGGTTCTGCCAACGTTTGTTCAAATCGCTCAAGTCGTCTCGAAAACGATTGACGCGTTCGAGAACCTGATCGTCGGATAATGTAGCGCCGGCCTGTCCCGACTCACCTATCATGTCTCACTTACTTTGTCAGGTATATAAATGCCGTCTTGCCGAGGTCATTGCGAAGGCGCCGCCGCGGCCCTAGCTATCGCCCAGCAGAAGGAGATGATCCATGCCCGAACGATCCGGTCCGATGGCCTGCCCGGTCGACGGCACGACGCTGGTGATGAGCGAGCGGCAGAATATCGAGATCGATTATTGCCCGACCTGCCGCGGCGTCTGGCTCGACAGGGGCGAGCTCGACAAGATCATCGAGCGCAGCGCCGCCGAAAGCGCGCCGCAGCAGCCGCAGGGTTATGCGCCGGCTCACCAGCCCAATTACGGCCGCGAGCCCCATCGCGACCGGGACCCGCATTACGGCGACTATCGCCACAGGAAGCGGCGCAAGAGCTTCCTCGAAGAATTGTTCGACTGAGCCGCGCCGCCAGCGGCGGCGGCTGCTATTCGGGCTTTGCATCGCGGGCGCAGCTCTTGCTAGCGCGGGCGGCGCTCGAGGTAGAGGTAGCCGGCGTCGAACTCCGCGACCCGCTGCAGCCCGTCCCGGTCGTGGATTTCGACCCTGCCGCCGCGGAAGGTCATCAGGCCATCGTCGCGCAGCTGGCGCAGCATCCGGTTGACGTGGACGGAGGTGAGGCCGGTCGCGTCGGCGATGTCGAGCTGGGTGATCGGCAGCGCGAAGCCGGCTTCGTCGGCGAGGCCGACGAGGCCGAAGCGCACCGCAAGTTCGCACATCAGGTGCGCGACCCGCGCAATCGCCGGGCGACGGCCGATCGTCAGGATCTTCTCGCGCTGGATCGAGGCGTCGACCAGCGTCATGAGCCATAGCAGCCGGGCGAGGTGCGGCTGGCGTTCGGTGATCGCGCGCAGCCGCTCGTGCGGCACCGGGACGATTCGGGTGCGGGTGAGGGCGACGATATCGTGGTCGAGCCGCTTCAGCAGGAAGCCGTGCAGGTCCGTGAAGTCGCCGGCGAGGTGGAGGTCCTGGATCTGGCGCTCGCCTCCGCTCAGATCCTTGGTGCGCGCGACGATGCCGTCGGCGACGAGGGTGCTGTGGCTGAGCGGCAGCCCGGCGCGGATGATCGTCTTGCCGGCGCCGAACTCGACGACGTCCTCGGCCGCCTCGCGGAGCACCGCCTCCTCGTCCTCGCTGACGAGGTCGCGCGCACGCAGCTTGAGCAGCAGGCAGCGGAGCGGATCGGCTTCAGCCCCCACGCCGCGCCCCCTTCGGCTCGGTCGAGACGCCCGCGGCGCGCAGCTCCGCGCCCAGGCTTCCTGTCAGCCACAGACGCCACATCCGCAGGTCGCCGCGCAGCGACCAGAGCGGGTGGGCGAAGGTGGCGGGGCGGTTGCGCTCGACCGCCGCATGGCCGAGCCAGGCGAAGGCATAGCCGGCCACCGGCACCGCCGCGAGCAGCCACCAGGCGCGCGTGGCGACCGCGGCCACGAAGATCAGGACGGCGATGCTCGTGCCGGCATAATGGAGAGCGCGGGTGTGCGGCCGCGCGTGCTCGCGCAGGTAGTGCGGCCAGAATTCGGCGAAGCTGCGCGGCTCGGCCATCCGCCGCTATCCCGCCGTGCGCCTCTCGGCGCGACCCGCCGGCAGGTGGTTGGCGACGATGCCGCCGGCGAGCGGCAGGACCACCGCGGCGATCTGCATCCAGGCGGGGAGCGGCAGCACGAACGCGTTCGCGATTGCGGCGAGGCTCAGCACCGCCCCGGCGGCGAGGGCGATCCCCCGGCTTCCCGACAGCCACCGGCCGACAGCGCCGCCGGCGAAGCCGCCGGCGAACCAGGAGGCGGCGACGAACAGCTTCGCTCCGAGCGGCGCGGCCGGGAAAGCCTCTGCCACGCGGCGCACCGGATCGGGGATCTGCGGATCGACCGGGATCGGATAGAAGAGCCCGCCGAGCCAGGCGACGACGAGCATCGCCGCAAAGCCGGCGAGCACGCCGACGACAAGACCCGCGATGCTGCGCCCCATGTTTTCGCTCCCTCGCGGCGGCTATAGCATGAATCGCCACCGCCTGAAGGAACAGTTGGGTCCGCTTGTCATCCGCCGATGACGACGCCCCCGTTCGGATGGAGCACCTGCCCCGCCATGTAGCTCGAATCCTCGCAGGCGAGGAACAGGAAGGAGGGCGCGACTTCGTTCGGCTGGCCCGGCCGGCCCATCGGCGTGTTCTTGCCGAAATCCTTGACCTTCTCCGGCGGCTGCCCGCCGAACGGATTGAGCGGCGTCCAGATCGGGCCCGGCGCGACCGCATTCACCCGGATGCCGTCCTTGATCAGGTTCTGCGACAACGAATAAGTGAAGGCAACGATCGCCCCCTTGGTGGAGGAATAGTCGAGCAGCAGCTCGGAGCCCTTGTAGGTGGTCACCGAGGTGCAGTTGATGATCGCCGATCCCTTCTTCAGGTGCGGGCGCGCGGCCTGGACCATGAAGAAATAGCCGAAGATGTTGGTCTGGAACGTGCGCCGCAGCTGCTCTTCCGTGATGTCGCGTATGTCCTCGTCGGGGTGCTGCTCGCCGGCGTTGTTGACCAGGATGTCGAGGGCGCCGAGCCTGTCGACGGTCTCCTTGACCGCCCGTTCGCAAAAGTCCCTCTCGCCGACGTCGCCGGCGATGGTGATGGCGCGGCGGCCCTCCGCCTCGACGATCTCCTTCGTCTTCTTCGCATCGTCGTGCTCGCACAGGTAGAGGATGGCGACGTCGGCGCCTTCGCGCGCGAACAGCGCGGCGACGGCGCGGCCGATCCCGCTGTCGGCGCCGGTCACCAGCGCCACCTTGCCCTTGAGCCGGCCGGAGCCGGGATAGCGCGGCTCCCAGTCCGGCTTCGGCTCCAGCTCGCTCTCGTGCCCCGGGAGCGCGTCCTCGTGGATCATGTCGATGGTGTCGGGATCGCTCATGACGTCACTCCTTCGAAGCGATGCCGGCGCCTTCCTCGCCGAAGGCCTCGATTTGCGACTGGTCCTGCTTCTTCCTTTCCGGCGGGACGTTCTGCGGCTCCTTGCCGTCCTTGCCGACGGTGAATGAATCGCGCGACCCGTCGCGCGGGTCCTCTGACATCTGGTTGTTCTGGTTCTGGGTGTTCTGCGCGTCCTTGTGACGGTGCTGACTGACGGACATGGGGCATCTCCCGGTGAGGATAGGGTTCGGGAGAACAACCACCGCCGGCGCGCCGCGTTCCGCCGGCGATCGGGCGACGCGCCCGGCCCGACGCCTCCGGATCAGCCGTGCCGCCGCCAGAAGGGAGAGAGCAGGGCCGCCAGCCCGCGGCCGCGGACGAAGAGGTGATCGAGCACCGCCGGCCCCGGCACGGCGCCCATGCCGCTCTTCTCGCCGCCGTCGCCTATGCCGAGGCTGAGCAGGCCGACGCCGTGCTCCGCCGCCTCGGCGTAGGTGCGGTAGCCGGCGACGGTGCCGGGGCTGTGCCTGGCGAAGCGCTGATCGTAGCTGGTCGCGACGCAATAGCGGGTGCGTCCGACGTTGATGCCGAAGCTGAACGCGGCCGGTTCGCCGCCGACGTAGAGGATGCCGGTGCTGAGCATCGCGGCGATCGCCGGATCGCCGGCGACCGTTTCCCAGGCTTGGCGGCGGGCGGCATCGATGAACTTGGCGTCGGCGCCGCTGCGGCTCGCCACCCAGCTGTTCCCCTCGATGCGGGCGAGTTCGTCGAACAGCGCCTGACCCCAGTCGCCGCCGATCGCGAAGCGGAAGTCGAGCGCCCCCATCCTGGCGAGGCGCTTGGCGTGCTTGTGGTTGTTCCTGTGGGTGGAGGGGCGCGGCCAGGGTCCCGCCTTCTTCTCCTCCTCGATGTCGAGCACATATTCGGTGCCGACCCGCCGGCTGAGCACCGACCAGCCGGCGCGGCGGGCGAGGGCGAGGAGCCGGGCGGCCGTCGGATCCTCCTCCATCACCGGGCCCAGGCGCCAGGCGCGGCCGAGCGCGCGGCGGGCAAGCGGCCCGGCGAGGAGCGCGGCGATCTCGTCGTCGCTTGCGTCGGCCGCGACTGGAAAGCTGCGGAACGGCCAGTAGCTGCCGGGGACGGCGCGCAGGCCGAGCG
>JALYHK010000066.1 GCA_030776605.1 Pseudomonadota bacterium | reverse complement strand
GTCCTTAGGCCGCGCATCGACATTGTCGATGACGAGGCTGATCGGCGTGCCGGTGGTCCGCCCTTCATAGACGCCGGAGAGGATGCGGACCCGGTCCGGCTCGGCCCTTGGGCTGGTGTGCCGCGACAGCCCCGGGCGCCGCCGGTCGAGCCACTGCTGGATGTCAGCCTCGGCAAGCGACAGCCCGGGCGGGCAGCCGTCCACCACCGCGCCGATCGCCGGCCCGTGGCTCTCGCCCCACGTGGTGAAGCGCAAGAGGTGGCCGAAGCTGTTGAGGCTCATCCGCCCCTCTCCGTCACACCGTCGCGATGTCGGGGGCGTCCTCGGCCTTCATGCCGACGACGTTGTAGCCGGCATCGACATGATGGATCTCGCCGGTGACGCCCGAGGCGAGGTCGGAGAGCAGGTAGAGCGCGCCGCCGCCGACATCCTCAATCGTGACGTTGCGGCGCAGCGGCGAATTATATTCGTTCCACTTCATGATGTAGCGGAAGTCGCCGATGCCGCTCGACGCCAGCGTCTTGATCGGCCCAGCCGAGATGGCGTTGACGCGGATGCCCTCGCGCCCGAGGTCGGCGGCGAGATATTTGACCGACGTCTCGAGCGCCGCCTTGGCGACCCCCATGACATTGTAGTGCGGGATCACCTTCTCGGCGCCGTAATAGCTCAAGGTCAGCAGGCTGCCGCCGTTCGGCATCATCTCCCGCGCCCGTCTCGCGACGGCGACGAAGCTGTAGGCGGAAATGTTCATCGTCGTCAGGAAGTTGTCGAGGCTGGTGTCGACAAACTTGCCGCGGAGCTCGTTCTTGTCCGAAAAGCCGATGGCGTGGACGAGGAAGTCGATCGTCTCCCAGCGCTCCCTGAGCTCGGCGAAGGCGCGGTCGATGTCGTCCATGCTCGCAACGTCGCATTCGACGAGGAATTCGGAGCCGAGCTCGCCGGCGAGCGGCCGCACCCGCCGCTCGAGCGCCTCGCCCTGATAGGAGAAGGCGAGCTCGGCGCCGGCGCCGGCGAGCGCCTTGGAGATTCCCCAGGCGAGCGAGCGGTCGTTGGCGAGGCCCATGACGAGGCCGCGCTTGCCGTGCATGAGTTGGGTCATCATTCCTCCCGTTGGCGTTCGGCGCGGGCCTCTTCCGAGACTCGCGCCACGGCCTCTTCCTCGGCGCGTTCGGAGACCTTCTCGGCGACCGCCTCGTGGACCGCCGCGGAGACCTCCGTCGGCGTCGGCGCCGGCGTCTCGGCCAGCGCCGCATTGAGCTCGGCGCCGATTACCAGACCGAGCCCGATGATGAAGAAGAAAAAGAGCGAGATCACGATTCCGGCGAGGCTGCCGTAAGTGAGGTCGTAGCTGCCGAGGCTCGAGAGCACCACCGGGAGCAGCGCGGCGGTGACCAGCCACCAGCCGGCGACGAAGGCGGCGCCGGGCCATTTCGGGCAGCCGCTGATCCGGTAGCGCGCCGGCGTCAGCGCATAGAAGAGGAGGTAGAGCGCGCCGAACAGCACCAGCCCGGGCACGATGCGAAGCACCGTGAACAGCCCGACGACGTCGCGGAAGGCCGGGATGTTGGCGACGATGAACTGCTGGGCGCTGGAGAGCAGGATCGAGATGCTGAAGGCGATCATCGCGACGACGACCGAGGCGACGATCATCCCCATCGAGCCGAGGCGATACTCCCAGAAGGGGCGGCTGAAGGTGACTCCATAGGCGCGGCGGATGATGTCGCGCACGGTCTCGATGAAGCTGCCGGTCGTCCACAGGCCGACGATCGCGCCGAGCCAGAGGAGGTTGCCGGAGCGGGCGTTGAGCACGTCCTCGATCGGCCGCCTGAGCACGTCGCGGACGTTCTCCGGCATGGTCTGCAGGATGCCGTAGACCGCGCTCATCCCCTCCTCGGTCTGGCCGAGCAGCCGCGCCACCGCCGCTGCGACGATCACGAACGGGAACAGCGAGAGCAGGGCGAGATAGGCGAGGTTGCCGGCATGGATGAAGCCGTCGTTGTAGACGCCGACGAAGACCCGCTTCAGCACCTCGTAGGTGTAGCTCCCCTTCCTCGGGCCGATCCGGCCGACCCGCGCCTGCTCCTTGGCGGCCTGCTTGCGCCGGGCTTCCGGCGATTCGGGGGAGATGTTGGGCTGCACGGAGTCTCAGACTCCCAAGCTTGCCCTCGGGTTTCCCTTGCCCCGGCGGCTCCACCCCTCGGCGAAGCGCACGAGCTCGGGATCGTCGGCGGAAAGGTCGACCATCAGCGTGACCAGCTGGTCGCCGCGTTGGCCGGTGCGGCCGGTGAAGCCCTTGCCCTTGAGGCGCAGCGTCTTGCCCGAAGTCGAGCCTTTGGGAACGCTCAGCATCACCGGTCCGTCTACCGTCGGAACCCTCACCTTGGCGCCGAGCACCGCCTCGTCGAGCGAGACGGGAAGGTCGAGTCGGATATTGTCGCCCTCGCGGCGGAAGAATCGGTGCGGCTTGATCGATATCGTCACGATCGCATCGCCGTTGCCGCCGGGGCCGGGCTGCCCCTGGCCGGCCAGGCGGATCCTGGTCCCTTCCTCGACGCCTTTGGGAAGCTTGATGTCGAGCGTCCTGCCGCCGGCGAGAGTCACCCGCTGGTCGGCAAGGCGCGCGGCATCCTCGAACGATACGGCGAGGCGGTAGGCGATGTCGGCGCCCTTTTGCGGCGGCGCCGAGCGGCGCCCGCCAAAGCCGCCGAAGCCGCCGAACCCGCCGCCCCCCCCCCGCGCCGCGCGCCGCCGAAGAGGCCTTCGAAGAGGTCCGAAAGGTCCGCCGTCTCGCCGCCGAAGTCGAACTCGGCGCCGTTCGGGCCGCGGCGGAAGCCGCTCGGGCCGCCCGGCCCGCCGCCGCCATAGCCGAACGGTGCGCGCGGATTGCCGCTCTCGTCGATCTCGCCGCGGTCGTAGCGGGCGCGCTTGTCCTTGTCGGTAAGGATGTCGTAGGCCTGCGTCACCCTGGCGAAGCGGTCGGCGGCGGCCCGATTGTCCTTGTTGCGGTCCGGGTGAAGCTCCTTGGCCAGCTTGCGATAGGCCTTCTTGATGTCCGCCTCGCTCGCGCCGCGGTCCACGCCAAGCTGTGAATAGAGGTCGGCCATCGCTGCCCTCGTTCTCCACTCGCCGCTAAAAGTCCACTGTTGCTGCGCTGCAACAGTGCGGAGATGGGAGCCGGCCGGCGGCGGCGCAAGTGCGCTTGTGCGGCGTCGCGGCAGGGGGCAAACGGACGGCGATGGCCGCCGATCCCCAAGACCTTTTCGAGGAATGGCTCGCCGAGGCGCAGCTTGCCGAGCCGAACGACCCGACAGCCATGGCGCTTGCCACCGCCGACGCCGCGGGGCGGCCGTCGGTGCGGATGGTGCTCCTCAAGGGCCATGACGAGCGAGGCTTCGTCTTCTTCACCAATTGCCGCAGCCGAAAAGGCGAGGAGCTCGCCGACAACCCCCGCGCCGCGCTGCTTTTCCACTGGAAGTCGCTGCGCCGCCAGGTGCGCGCCGAAGGGCCGGTCGAGCCGGTCGGCGAGGCCGAGGCGGACGCCTATTTCGCCACCCGCGCCCGCGACAGTCAGCTGGGCGCCTGGGCCTCCGACCAGTCGCGCCCGCTCGACGCGCGCGAGACCTTCGAGGCGCGCTACGAGGAGGTGCGCGCCCGCTACGAAGGACGGGAGGTGCCGCGGCCGCCGCACTGGTCGGGCTACCGCATCCTCCCCGAGCGCATCGAATTCTGGACCGACCGCCCCCACCGGCTGCACGAGCGCCGCCTGTTCACGCGCCGTCCGGGCGGCGGCTGGGACGAGGGGCTGCTCTACCCGTGAGCCACGGCCACGACCACGGCCGCCGTCACCACGGCGCCCGCGCCTCGCTGACCACGCGGGCGGCGACCGCCAGCGTCGCCACCGCGCTGTTTCTGCTGCTCCTCAAGATGTTCGCCGCGATGCAGACCGGATCGGTGGCGATGTTGGGCTCGCTCGCCGACACGGGGCTCGACCTGATCGCCTCGCTCGTCACGCTGTTCGCAGTGCGTTTCGCGGCGATGCCCGCCGACCCGGAGCACCGGTTCGGCCACGGCAAGGCCGAAGCGCTCGCCGCCTTGTTCCAGGTGGGCATCATCGCCTTCTCGGCCTTCGCCATCGGCTGGCGCGGCATCGCGCGGCTGCTGGAGGGCGAGGCGACCGCGCACGCCGAATATGGCATCGGCGTCTCGCTGCTTGCGATCGGCGTGACGCTCGGCCTGCTCGCCTACCAGCGCTTCGTCATCCGCCGCACCGGATCGGTGGCGATCGAGGCCGACCACGTCCATTACCAGTCGGACCTGCTGCTCAATCTCTCGGTGATCGCCGCGCTGGTGCTCGACCAATATCTCGGCCTGACTGGCGCCGACCCGCTGTTCGGCATCGCCATCGCGCTGTGGCTGGTGTTCGGCGCCTGGCGCGCCTCGATCCGCGCGATCGACCAGCTGATGGACCGCGAATGGCCGGAGGAGAGGCGCCTGCGCTTCCTCGAGGTGGTCGCGCGCCATCCGGCGCTGAAGGGCATCCACGACCTCAGGACCCGCAGCAGCGGATCGACCGACTTCGTCCAGTTCCACATCTGGGTCGATCCGGAGATGACCGTCGCGGCCGCCCACCGCGTCGTCGAGGAGGTCGAGCATCGCATCGCCGAGGAGTTTCCCGGCGCCGAAATCCTCATCCACCTTGATCCGGAGGGCAAGCTCGACCGCCCCGGCGACACCCTGGTCGAGACCGACCTCACCCCGAAGAAGGCGCCGTGACCGCACTTCGCTTCGTCCAGGTCGACGCCTTCGCCGACGCGCCTTTCGCGGGGAATCCCGCCGCGGTGATGCCGCTCGACGCGTGGCTTCCGGACGAGACGCTGCAGGCGATCGCGATGGAGAACAATCTGTCGGAGACCGCCTTCACCGTCCCGGCCAATAGCGGCGCCGAGGCCGATTACGAGCTGCGCTGGTTCACGCCGACCACCGAGGTCGCGCTCTGCGGCCACGCCACGCTGGCGAGCGGCCACGTGCTGATCGAGGGGGCCGAGGTGCGCTTCGCGACGCGGAAGGCGGGGGTGCTGGCGGTGCGTCGGGGAGAGGGCGGCGCGCTCGAGCTCGACCTTCCGCTGACGCTGGTGCGCAAAGGGGCACATCCGGGCCTGCTCGAGGCGCTCGGGACGCCGGAAGGCCAGGTCTTTCTTTCATACGAGGGAGCGGAATCGACCGCGATCGTGCTCGCTCCGAACGAAGCGGCGGTGCGCGCCTGCGCCCCCGACATGCACGCGCTCCGCCACATCGACCTGATGGCGATCGTCACGGCACGCGCCGCGCGCGACGCCTCCTATGACGTTGTCAGCCGCGTCTTCGTCCCCGCCTGGGGCGTCGACGAGGATCCGGTGACGGGCTCGGCCCACGCTGCATTGGCGCCGTTCTGGGCGGAAAGGCTCGGCCGCGGCCGCTTCGCCGCTTTCCAGGCGAGCCGCCGCGGCGGCCGCGTCGACTGCGGAATCGAGAACGGCCGCGCCGTCCTCGGCGGCCGCTGCGTCACCGTCATCGAAGGCGCCTTCCGGCTCTGAGATGGAGGAGCCGGCCGCCAGGGAGGAGCGGGCGCTGCGGCGCGAGATCGGCTTCTTCGGCTCGGCGTTCCTCGCGTTCAACGGCGCGGTCGGCGCCGGCATCTTCGCGCTCCCAGCCACGCTGGACACGCAGTTCGGCGACTTCAGCCCCTGGCTTTTCCCGCTGTTCGGGCTGCTGGTGCTGACGCTGGTGCTCCCCTTCGCCCGCCTTGCCAGCCTGTTCCCGCAGTCGGGCGGCCCGGTCGCCTACACTGCCGCCTTCGGGCCGCTGGTCTCGTTTCAGGTGGGCTGGATCTATTATGCGGCGCGGGTCACCGCCTTCGCTGCCAACAGCAACGTCTTCGCCACTTATGCCGCCGCCCTGTGGCCGCCTCTGGGTACCGGCGCCGGCCGTGCCGGAGTGATCCTCGCGCTCTGCGGCATCCTCACCTGGATCAATATCGTCGGGGTCAGGCGCGCGGTTGCGGCGCTCGACGCGGTGACCTTGCTCAAGGCGCTGCCGATCGTCGGCGTCGCGGTCGCGGCGCTGGCGCTCGCCGCCGGAGAGATACCGCCGCCGGGGCCGCTGCCGCCGCTCTCGGGCGTCGAGGCGGCGGCGCTGCTCACGCTCTACGCCTTCGTCGGCTTCGAGAATTCGCTGATTCCCGCCGGCGAGACCGAGGCGCCGCGCCGCACCATCCCGCGCGCCTTGGTGGCGACGCTCGTCGCGACCGCGTTCCTCTACTTCCTGGTGCAGCTGGCTTATGTTGCGGTGCGCCCCGCCGCCGGGGAGACGCCGCTGGTGGCGCTCGGCGCAGCCGTCGCCGGGCCGGCGGGTGGCCTCGCCCTCACCCTCGCGGCGCTGTTTTCGATCGCCGGCAACGCCACCGGTTCGATGATCTCGACGCCGCGGGTCACCTATGCGCTCGGGCGCGACGGCCTGCTCCCCGGCTGGTTCGCGCGGGTGAGCCCGCGCTGGGCGACGCCGGCCAACTCGATCCTGTTCATGGGCGCCGCGGCGGCGGCGCTGGCGCTTTCCGGAAGCTTCGTCTGGCTGGCGGTGGCGAGCACGCTCGCGCGGCTTTTCGTCTACGCCGCCTGCCTCGCCGCGCTTCCCGCCGCCGAGCGCCGCGCCGGCGGCCGCGCCGCTCTCGCCTGGGCGGGAGTGCTCGTCGGGCTCCTCGTTTGCATCTGGGCGGCGGCGCAGTCCGAGTGGCCGGCCTGGCGGCTGCTGCTCGGGCTGCTCGC
>JALYHK010000065.1 GCA_030776605.1 Pseudomonadota bacterium | reverse complement strand
GGCCGAGGCCGCGCAGGTCGCCGCGATGATCGCCGAGCACGTGCCGCTCGCCGAGATCCGCGCCGGCACTCCGCTCAACCTCACCCTCGGACGCCGCCCGAACCGGACGGTGGCGCGGCCGCTGGAGGCGCTGACCTTCCGCGCCCGCTTCGATCTGCGCCTCGCCGTCGTGCGCGCCGGCGGCCAGCTGGTGCTGGAGCCCACTGCGATCGCGGTGGACGAGACTCCGCTCCGCATCCAGGGGCGCGTCGGCTCGAGCCTCTACCGCGCGGCGCGCGCGGCCGGCGCGCCGGCGCGGGCGGTGGAAAGCTACATCCGCGCCCTCGCCACCCAGATCAACGTCGGCCAGATCGGCGCCGACGACGTGTTCGACATTGTCCTGGAGCACCGCCGCGCCGCAACCGGCGAGACCGAGACCGGCAAGCTGCTCTACGCCGGCCTGCAGCGGGCGCGGGGGCGCGACCTGCAGCTGATGCAGTGGACGGTCGCCGGCACGACGCAGTGGTTCGAGGCCTCGGGCGTGGGCCGGGAGACCGGGTCTCTGCAGCAGCCGGTGCCCGGCCCGATCACCTCGGCCTTCGGCATGCGGCGCCACCCGATCCTGGGCTACCCGCGCATGCACCGCGGCCTCGACTTCCACGCCGCCTACGGCACGCCGATCCTCGCCGCCACCGACGGCCGGGTGAGCCGCGCCGGCTGGGGCGGCGGCTACGGGCGGGTGGTCCAGCTCAACCACGCCGGCGGCATCTCGACCGTCTATGCACATATGAGCCGCATCGCCGTCTCCCCGGGCCAGTCGGTCCGCCGCGGGCAGGTGATCGGCTATGTCGGCTCGACCGGCCTTTCGACCGGTCCGCACCTCCACTACGAGATGTACCGCAACGGCGCCGTCGTCGATCCGCGCTCGATCCGTTTCGCCAGCCGCGCACAGCTCAGCGGCGGCGAGCTGCAAAGCTTCCGCAGCCGGCTGCGCCGCTTGCTTGCTTTGCCTGTCGGGGTCGCGCAGCCGGCGAGCGCACCCGCCGGCAACGCACCCTGACCCGCCGCGCGGCGGTGGGATGAGGAGCGGGATAGGCCGCTCCTGCGCACGACAGCCCGCAAAGCGGGCGGAAGTTCGACGGCCGTTAAAAGTAGGTTTGCAATGTAGGCTTTGCCGTGTTCTTGCTATGTTCCGACCAACGATTCGGAGCATGAGACAGTGCCGCATGCCCTCTCGATCGCCTCGCCTTCAGCGACCACCGCATCTTCTCCGGCACAGGCGGCGCTTCCGGTCGCCGCGTGCGAAGGCGCCGCGGCGGCGGTTGCGGCGGTGCTCGACCGGCCGGACGAGGCGCTCGACTATCTCGAGGCGAAGCTCGCCTTCGATGCTCTGGTCGACCCTTCGCTCGACGGGCATCGGGCGCGGGAAGAGGTCGCGCGGCTTGCCGAGGAGGGGCGGCGCATCGCCGGAGCGGCGCCGGGCGAAGCGGGGCTGCTCGCCGCGCTGCGGACGCTGATCTACCGCCCCGGCCCCTGGAACGGCCATCGGCCGTTCGCCTACGACCATGAGAACTTCCAAAGCATCCGGCTGAAGCTGATCGCCAATTACCTGCGCACCCGCCGCGGCAACTGCGTCTCGATGCCGGTCCTGTTCCTGATCCTGGCGGAGAAGCTCGGCCTGGACATGACGCTGGCGACATCGCCCTGCCACCTTTACCTGCGCCATCGCGACGCGAGCGGCCGCGTCGTCAACCTCGAGGCGACGAGCGGGGCGGAGCCGGCGCGCGACGTCTGGATACGGCAGAATTTCCCGATCTCGGACCGTGCGGTGGAAAGCGGCCTCTACATGCGCTCGCTCAGCCGCCGCGAGGGCGTCGCGCTGATGGCGGAGACCGTGGTCCACCAGCTGAAGTCGGAGCGGCGCTGGGAGGAGGCCGCCGCCGTTTGCGAGGCCATGTTGCGCCACAGCCCGCGCGACGCCTTCGCGCTCGCCAATCTCGGCGCCTCGTGCTTGAACATTCTGCGCGCCGAGTTCGTCGACAAGTACCGCAGCGTCTTCCTGATCCCGCTGCCGCTGCGACCGCGCTACGCGCTGCTGCAGCAAAAGAAAGACGCAGCCTTCACGACGGCGGAGCGGCTCGGCTGGACGCCGGTACAATTGCTGCGCGCCGGCCTTGAGGGAGAGGCACAGATGCAACAAGTGGAGAGGATCCTATGATGTTCGCCAGCCCCGCCGCGCCACTGCGCCGCTCGCGCCGCTCGAGGCGGATCGCGCCTGCAGGGAAGCTCGGCCCCCTGCCGCGCGGCCGCTACCGCCGGCCCGGCCCGATCGGCCCCGAGGGCGGGACGAGCCTCTACGCCTATGTGCGGAACGATCCGGTCAACCCGGCGCGATCCAACCGGCTTATGCGGTCAGCCGGGCGAACCGGATTGCGTTGCGCCCGATATAGTCGTTGGGGGAGAGCGCCACTGGAGCCTCGCGGACTCGCTGCGGATCAACATGCGCCGCGATCCGCTCTACATCGCTTATTCCTGCACTGGTGCGCTTTACCGACCCTGGGAATGCGACAGGAGGGGCTATGAGGGGGCGTTCCGATTCTATCCGCCAATCTCCACGCCTGCACCGCCGCCGCCTCAGGAAAGCCGCGAGGATCCGCAGTGCGTACGTGCTATGACGGAGCGCGGCAAAATTTTGGTGGAGGGCCGAAGCTTCGATTTATCGCTGTTATTGGGCTGACGGGAGCATCTGGAACGTTTCGTAACCTGGAGACTGGGACGCATGGGTACTTTGATTCTGTTGGGGTTGGTGCGGGATTCTTGGTCGGCGGCGGCCAAGTGCTCGGGAGGTACAGGAGCTTGGCCGGTTTTGCGGGATTCGGCGATACGAGTAGCGTGGCGTCCCGAGGTATTGTAGGTGCTGATACGAACAGGAACATCAACGGCGAGCTGGTTGGCACCACTGGGATGGTCGGTATTGGACTCCCCGGGTTGGCTGGAACGATAACCGATACCCGCGTTTACGGCTGTACGTTGGGCCCTGGTCGATGACACGGCTCACTGACGGTAAAATCACTATTATGGCTACACTAGCGCTTTCTGGAGCGTGTTCATCGGGAAGCGTCGGCCCCGATGTGCCGATCGAGGGGTGCTACGCAGCTGCCGGCTCGCCGGTACTTGAGCTCAGCCCCGGGAGGGCGGTTGCGGCACTCACCGATGAGGTGCTGGCAAGTTTCGAGCGCCAACATGACGAGGCGGGTTCGTACCTACGATTCTCCAGGACCATTGAAGCGATACGGTCGAACGGATCGGCCCTCTTGCGGATCAGTCGTGATCAGCCGATGTACGTCCCGCTAGTCATGCGCCGCGGTAGCGTGGTGATTCCCATTCCGGTTGCCGGAGAGGGCTACCACCTGGCTCAACTCACGCACCATGCAGGCCCATGCTAGCAGATCGGTTCAGGTCAGGCCCTCACTCCCCCATCTGCTTCAGCGCCGCGCCGGCGCCGCGGCGGATCACCAGGTTCCTGATCTCGGTCATGTCCTCCATCGCGAAGCGGACGCCCTCGCGGCCGAGGCCCGAGTCCTTTACCCCGCCGTAGGGCATGTTGTCGACGCGGTAGGAGGGCACGTCGTTGACGACGACCCCGCCGACGTCGAGCCGGTCCCAGGCTTCGAACATTTTGAACAGGTCGCGGGTGAACAGGCCCGCCTGGAGGCCGAACTTGCTGTCGTTGACCTCGTCGAGCGCGGCGCCGAAGTCGCTGAACTTGGAGAGGATGGCGACCGGGCCGAACGCCTCCTCGCGGTAGACCGCGGCGTCGCGGCCGACGTCCTCGAGCAGGGTCGCCTGGAGCATCGCGCCGTCGCGGTCGCCGCCGCAGAGCAGGGTAGCGCCCGCCTCCACCGCCTGGCAGATCCAGTCGTGGAGGCGCCTCGCCTCCCCTTCGCTGATCATCGGGCCGATGAAGGTGTCGCGGTCCCTCGGGTCGCCGGCGACGAGGCCGCGGGTCTTGGCGACGAGGCGCTCGCGCAGCTCGTCGTAAATATCGGCGTGGGCGATGATGCGCTGGACGCCGATGCAGGACTGGCCGGACTGGTAGAAGGCGCCGAAGATGATCCGCTCGACCGCGTCGTCGAAGTCGGCGTCGCGGTCGACGATCACCGCGGCGTTGCCGCCGAGCTCGAGCACCACCTTCTTCTTGCCGGCCTTGGCCTTAAGCTCCCAGCCGACCTGCGGCGACCCGGTGAAGCTCAAGAGCTTCAGCCGCTCGTCCACCGTGAACAGGTCGGCGCCGTCGCGGCTCGCCGGCAGCACCGAGAAGGCCCCCTTCGGAAGCTCGCTCTCGGCGAGGATCTCGCCGATGATGATCGTGCCCAAGGGCGTGCGGCTCGCCGGCTTGATGACGAAGGGGCAGCCGACCGCGATCGCCGGCGCGATCTTGTGGGCGGCCAGGTTCAACGGGAAGTTGAACGGCGAGATGAAGCTGCACGGGCCGATCGGCACCCGCTTCCAGATGCCGAGATAGCCCTTGGCGCGCGGCGAGATGTCGAGCGGCTGGACCTCGCCGGTCATCCGCACCGATTCCTCGGCGGCAATGCGGAAGGTGTCGATCAGGCGGGTGACCTCGCCCTCGGCGTCCCTGATCGGCTTTCCCGCCTCGACGCAGAGCGCGAAGGCGAGCTCGTCGAAGCGCTCCCTGAAGCGCGCGACGCAATGGTCGAGCACCTGCTGGCGCTCGTAGCTCGCCATCCGCGCCATCGGCTGGGCGGCCTCGGCGGCGGCGGCGATGGCGGCGTCGATCGTCGCATGGTCAGCGAGGGCGACGCGGAAGGCGACCTCGCCCGAATATTTGTCGGTGACCTCGAGGTCCGCGTTCGGCTGCTTCGCCTCGTTGGCGAGGTAGAGGGGGTAGCTGTCCTTGAGCTGGGTCACGTCATCTCCTCCTCATCAGCCCATGTGCGAGAGCTTGGCGCTGAGCTCCTTGATCTCCTTGTTGAGGATGCGGTCGTTGTCGGCATAGTCGACCGGACAGTCGATCAGGTGGACCCCCTCGGTCGAGAGGCAGCGGGCGAGCAGGTCCGGCAGCCCTTCCGCATTCTCCACCCGGTGACCGATGGCGCCGTAGCTCTCGGCATATTTGACGAAGTCCGGGTTGCCGTAGGTGAGCCCCCAGTCCTCGAACCCCATGTTCGCCTGCTTCCAGCGGATCATGCCGTAGCTGTTGTCGTTGAGGATGAGCACGGTGATGTTGAGCTTCAGGCGGACCGCCGTCTCCATCTCCTGGCTGTTCATCATGAAGCCGCCGTCGCCGCAGATCGCCATCACCTTGCGGGCCGGATAGACCATCGCCGAGGCCATCGCCGAGGGAAGCCCGGCGCCCATTGTCGCCAGCGCGTTGTCGAGCAGCACGGTGTTGGCCATGCGAGCGGGATAGTTGCGGGCGAACCAGATCTTGTAGACGCCGTTGTCGAGGCAGATGATGCCGTCGGCGGGCATCGCCTCGCGGATCGCGCGGACCAGGCAGGCCGGGAAGATCGGGAAGCGCATGTCGTTGCACATGCTCTCGCGATGCTCGTTCTCGGCGGCGCGGGCGCGGAGCATCGCGTCGAAGCCCCAGGTGCCTTGCGGCATCACGTCTTCCTTGATCTGCCAGATCGCATTGGCGATGTCGCCGATCACCTCGATCTGCGGGAAATAGACCGGATCGACCTCGGCAGTCTTGGTCGAGACGTGGATCACCTTGGTGCCGCCCGGCTGCATGAAGAAGGGCGGCTTCTCGATGACGTCGTGGCCGACGTTGATGATCAGGTCGGCACGCTCGATCGCGCGGTGGACGAAGTCGCCCGCCGAAAGCGCCGCGCAGCCGAGGAACTTGGGGTGCGTCTCGTCGATGACGCCCTTGCCGAGCTGGGTGGTGATGAACGGGATACCGGTCTTCTCGACGAACTGGAGAAGCATCCTCGAAGTCATCTTGCGGTTTGCGCCGGCCCCGATGACGAGCACCGGCGCGCGCGCCGCCTCGATCGCCTTGACCGCCGCCCGCACCGACTTCTCGTCGGCGTGCGGGCGGCGCACCAGGCTGCGCGGCAGCGGCCGGCTGTCGGTCTCCTCGTCGGCGATGTCCTCGGGCAGCTCGAGGTGGACGGCGCCGGGCTTCTCCTCCTCGGCGAGCCGGAACGCCTCGCGCACCCGGCTCGGAATGTTGTCCGACGAGGCGAGCTGGTGGGTATATTTGGTGATCGGCCGCATCATGTCGACGACGTCGAGGATCTGGAAGCGGCCCTGCTTGGATTTCTTGATCGGCTTCTGGCCGGTGATCATCATCATCGGCATCCCGCCCAATTGCGCATAAGCGGCGGCGGTGACGAAGTTGGTCGCGCCCGGACCGAGCGTCGCCAAGCAGACGCCGGCCTTGCCGGTGTGGCGCCCGTAGGTCGCGGCCATGAACCCGGCGCCCTGCTCGTGGCGGGTGAGGATCAGCTCGATCTTAGTCGAGCGCGAGAGGCTGTCGAGGAAATCGAGATTCTCCTCACCGGGTACTCCGAAGACATATTCGACGCCCTCCTCCTCGAGGCATTCGATGAACAGGTCCGAAGCTTTGGTCATGGCGCCGCTCCCCGTCGAAAGGCCGTGATCTACCGGGCTTTGTTACGGCTGTCATCCGATCCGTTCGCGGGCTGCGGCCGGGCTTGCAAGCCGCCGCCACATTGCACATAGTCGCAGCAATTCCGGCGTACGCCGTGCCGAGCGGTGCGGAAGCGGGGGGCGTTGATGGGGCGCAATCGCGACATTGCGATCGGGTTCGGATCGCTGAGCCTCGCCCTGGCGCTGCTCGCCGCCTTCCTGTTCCTGATCCGGCCGGTTGGCGCCGAGGCGGTGGCGCAGGGCG
>JALYHK010000064.1 GCA_030776605.1 Pseudomonadota bacterium | reverse complement strand
CTTTTCGCAGGTGGCCGGGCGCCACGGCCTCGGGCTGTTCGGCCGCGGCGGCGGAAAGGCAGCGGGCGCGGGCGGCATCGTCGGCGGCATGGCGACGGCGGCAGGCGCATTCAGCTTCGGCGGAAAGCGCGCGGGCGGCGGACCCGTCAGCGCCGGCCTCGCCTATCTCGTCGGAGAAAAGGGTCCCGAGATCATCGTGCCCCGCACACCCGCGGTCGTCATCCCCAACCATGCGATCGGCGCCGGCGGCGTCTCGCGGGTGGTGATCGAGCTTCCGCCCGAGTTCGATGGCCGGATCGCGAAGGTCTCGGGGCCGATCGCGGTCGAGGTGGTGCGCAAGGCCGCACCGGCGATCCGGGAGAGCACCATCCAACAGCTCACCCGCCCGGAGCTTGCCTGACATGGCGAAGATCCTCGACATGCCGGACAGCCGGTTCCGGACGCTCGACATGCGCCTGTCGACTCCGCAGCAGGCGAACCGATCCGGCTATGCCGGCACCCGGCAGGTGACGTCGAACCCGTGGCACGGCCGCTGGCTCGTCGCCGGCGCGCATGCGCCCATCATCGGCGAGGCGAACATCCTTGCCTGGCGCGGCTTCTTCGCCGAGCTGGAAGGGCAGGCGGGGCTGTTCCGCTTCCCCGTCGGGGAGGGGCCGCAATACGCCTCGGCCGTCGCGGCGGTGGTCGACGGCGACAATCAGACCCTGCCGCGGTCGAAGCTGCGGGCACGCGGCTTTCCCGCTGGTGACCCGTCGTTCCCGAAGCGGGGCCAGTTCGTCACGATCGACAACCAGCTGCTGCAGCTGACGGGGGTCGCGCTCGACGCCGCCGACGCGACGGTGCGCATCCTCAGCTTCAAGCCGCCGCTGCGCAACTACGCACCGGACTCGGTGAAGATCGAGGCCGTCAACCCCTACGCGCTGGTGGCGCTGCCGGAGAGTGAGACCGGGTACCAGGTCGCCGCCGGCCAGCAATATGCCTTCTCCCTCTCGGCTGAGGAGGAGAGGGTCAAGCCGCTCGAGGGCTACGATTTGGCGGACGACTTCCGCTCGCGCCGCTACCGGGTCGGCGCGACCTACAAGACCGACATCACCGCCCTGCCGGGATATTCCTACGCCCGATCCGGAGCCAAGTCGGAGCTCGGCCGCACCGGCTCGCCGATCGCCTTCGCCGCCAACGCGCCGGGCATCGTGCCGGGGGTGGGCTACTGGTCGAGGCAGAGCCTGACGAACCTGCTGCTTCACTCGCAGTCGTTTGACAACGCGGCGTGGGCGAAGGAAGCGGGCGCGACGGTTTCGGCCAATGCGGCCAGTGCGCCCGATGGAACGACGACGGCGGATTTGCTCACGCTGCCTTCCGGCGGGTATCTCTATCAAGACACGACCATCACAGCGGGCGCGACGCTCACCCAGTCTCTTTTCGTCCGTAAGCCCGCCACCGGCGGCGCTGCCGCAATTCGGATAACCTCGAATAATACTCTCGCCAACAGCACTGGCGGGTCGACGAAGCTGACCCTGACCAGCTCCTGGCAGCGCATCGTTCTTGTCGGCGGGGTTACGGGCGGGGGGACCGGCTACCGAGCCGTTATTGGTACGCGAGATGCGGCGGGCGTTGCCGACCCTGATTGCGTCGGCAATGTCGAGATTTGGCAAGGACAACTTCTCGCCGGCGGCCATCCCGATGGCGGCCCGCTCATCGTCACCACGACCTCGGCCGCCTCGATCGGCGAAGACCGCCTCTCCCACACTATCGACACTCTCACCGACGAGGACATGCTGATCTGGGTGCGCTGCACGCCGCATGACCTGGCGACGACGAACCCGCACGCGCTCACGCTCGGCACGGACGGCGCCAACCAAATTCAGTTCTACTTTTCTTCCGGTGCTCCGCATGTCCAGGTTCTCGCTGGATCAGTCTTTTCGCACGCCGCAACCTCGGCTGTGCCGGTCGCCACTGGCGACGAACTGAGCATCGTGCTCCGCCGCCACGCGGGCGCATGGCGAAGCGGGGTCTACAAAGGTGGAACGCTGACCTGGTCCAGCGCGGGCAATGTCGGCGCTTTCCCGGCGGGCATAAGCACCGTTTTCCCTGGAACGTTTCGGCTCGCCGGCAACCCGCTGCGAGGCATCGTCCACGGCCCCTACATCCGCCCCGGCACCTTCAGCGCCGACGCGGCCGTCATCGCCGCGGTGGAGGCGGGCTGATGTTCACGAACGTCTCCTGCAAGCTGATGGACCGGCTCGAGCGCGACGCCAAGGGCAAGCCGACCGGCAGGATCCGCGGCCGCCCCGATCATGACGTGATGCTCGACCCGCGTGAGATGACGCCGGAGCTGGAGCCCTACCGCTTCACGCCGACCTACATCGACGACCGCTGGGCGGGGCAGGAGACGATCTATCTGCGCTTCACCACCGAGGCCGAGGCGCGGGCAAAGCTGGCGAAGCATCTGAGGCGCGACGATGCCCAGGCATGACGCCGCGGCGCTGACGGCGCTCGGCGAGCGGGTCCGCCGTCCCGCCTTCTTCGCCTTCCTCGACATCGCCGGCGATCCGGTGCGGGCTACGACCGCCGGCTACGACGTCACCTTCGCCGGCACCGGCGATCCGGAGCTCGACGGCTTCACCTTCTCGGCGGTGGAGCACCCCGAGCTGATCGACGTCGGGCCGGTGAGCTTCAGCGAGGGCGGGTCGGCGACCCTGGTCTGCACCCTCTCCGGGATCGACGACGCCGACGGCGAGCTGCTCGACGCGATCGCCGACAAGAGCCGCTGGCAGGGCCGCGTCATCCGCCTGTGGAAGATGGAGCGGGACGAGCAGGGCGCCGCCCTCGGCGCGATGGTGCCCTACTTCACCGGCTACATGTCGGTGCCTGAGTTCATCCCGTCGCCGGGCGGCTCGATCATCCAGCTCAAGAGCGAGCACTATCTCGCAGCGCTGACGGCGCAACCTTCGAACCGCTCCTACCTCGGCCAGGCCGAATACGACCCGGCGGATCAGTCGGCGAAGGCGACGATCGGCGCGGCGAACGGCGCGAAGGCGGGGCCGGGCGCGGCCGTGGGCGTCGTCCCGGGAGGCGGATCGGCGGGCGGGTCGCGCGGCGGCGGGCCGCTGTTGAGGAGCTATTGAGATGGCGCGCCGCCTCCGCCGCAGTCGCCGTCTTCCGGATTGGGAGCAGCGGCTCGGCGACTATCTCGCCGAGGCGCGTGAGCTCGAGCATGACTATGGCGCGCACGACTGCCTGCTGCACTGCGCGGCGGCGGTGAAGGCGGCGACCGGCGTCGATCTCGCCCGACGGCACCGGGGCAAGTACCGCTCGGCCGCGTCGGCGAGCCGCTATCTCGCCTCGCTCGGCTTCGCCTCGCCCGCCGAGCTGGTCGATAGCCTGCTCCCGGAGCGGCCGCCGGCGTTCGCGCGGCGCGGCGACCTGGTAGCGGGCGAGGATGGCATCCCCGGCGTCTGCATCGGCGGCACGGCCGTGTTCGTCGGCATGGACGGGTCGAGCGAGGGGCTGGTCACGACGCCGCGGGCGGAGTGGGTCAAAGCCTGGACGGTAGGCGAGGCGTAGCATGTCCAAGAAAGTGCTGCGCCCGATCGCCGCCGTCGCGGCGATCGGAGCCATGTTCGTTCCGGGCGTCGCGTTCGTCGCTTTCGGCGCGAAGATCGGCCTGGGCATGCTGCTCAGCGTCGGGATCGGCGTCGGCTCGTCGCTGTTGCTGAAGCACAAGCGCCGGCAGCCGCAGCTGAACCACAGCAACGAGCGGCTGCACGCCTCGCTCGAGCCGCACGCGCCGCGGAAGATTCCGTTCGGCTACACGGCAATGGCGACCGACGTTCGCTACCAGGCCTATACGGGTGCCAACCAGGAGTATCTCGAGCAGATTCTCTGCACGGCGAGCATCACCGTAGAATCACAAGATGAGGTCTGGTTCGACAGCAAGAAGGCGTGGAGCGCGGCGGGCGGCGTCACCGCCGAATTTGCCGGCTATCTCACCGTCACGCCGATCAACCCAGGCACTGCGGCCAACGGCATCGCGATCGACGGCGTCTGGACCTCGAGCTGCACGCTCACCGGCTGCGCCTATCTGCACCTCAAGTACAAGCTGACCGGCAACTCGAAGAAGGCCGAGAGCCCGTTCGCTTCGGGCGTGCCGAGCCGGGTGACGGTGCGCGGCAAGGGCGCGAAGGTCTACGACCCGCGCTTCGACAGCACCGTCGCCGGCGGTTCTGGCACTCAGCGGGCAGACGACCAGACCACCTGGGCCTGGTCGTCGGGCGGCTCAGAAGGCGGCCGTAATCCGGCGCTGCAGCGGCTGTTCTACCTGCTGGGCTGGAAGATCAACGGCAAGCTCGCGGTCGGGCGGGGCATCCCGCCGGCACGGCTCGACATGGCCTCCTTCATCGAGGCGGCCAACATCTGCGACGAGACGGTGGCGCTGGCGGCGGGCGGCAGCGAGAAGCGCTACCGCTCCGACTGCGTCGTCTCGGAGGGCGACGAGCCGGCGGCGGTGCTCGGCGCGCTCAACGCGGCGATGAACGCGGTCCCGACCGACGACGGCGGCAAGCTCGGCGTGCTGGTGCTGCGCAACGATCTTGCCGATCCGGACATCATCGACCTCAGCGAGGACGATCTCGCCGATCCCGCCGAGGAGAGCTGGCGGCCGACCGCCTCGATCGAGGAGCTGATCAACGTCGTGCGTGGGCGGTTCACCGACCCGAGCGACGCCGGCCTCTATCAGATGATCGACGCGCCGGAGGTGACGCTGCCCGGGCCCGACCTCGGCAGCCCGGACGGCATCCAGCGGATCGCTCCGCCGTTCGATCTGCCCGCGGTCCAGTCGGGGACGCAGTGGCAGCGGCTCGCGCACCTGAAGCTCAACCGCACGAAGTTCCCGGGGATCTACAGCGCCAACTTCAAGGCGCGGGCCTGGGCGACGCGGATGTGGAAGCCGGTGCGGTTCACGCATCCGGCTTTGCGCTTCTCGAGCAAGCTGTTCCGCGTCGTCGGGCAGGAGCTGCCGATCGCCGGCGTCGTGCGGCTGACGCTGCGCGAGGAGAGCGCCGACATCTACACGCCTGCGGCCGAGAAGGCGGTCACCGTGCCGGCGTCGCCGCCGCCATGGAACCCGGCGAACGACCCGCTGGTCGGGGGCATCGGGGACGCAGGGGAGACGGCAGTCTGGCCGAGCATCAGCGATCGGCCTCCTGTCCTGACAGATCTCGCCCCGACAGGCCGGCTCAAGGCCACCAACATGCAGTATGGGGACGCGATCCCCGTCGAGGATCTGAAGCCTTCCGAGCTCGGCGCGGAGAAGACTACGGGCAAGTCGCTGACGCTGCTCATCGATCGCCTCGCCGGCAACATCAGCTACAACGGCGGCGCGAGCGTCGAGAGCCTGAAGCCCGCCGAAGCGGGGGCAGAGGCGACCGCAGGCAAGAGCATAGACGTGCTCGCGGACGGCGCGACCTATGCCAGGATCAGGGGCTCCGAGCTTAGCGGCGGCGAGCACAAGCTGGGCATCCCCGGATCGGGAAAGAGGATCGGCGACCAGCGCAACCTGCACCCGATCACCGCCCTCAACCTGTCCTACAAATGGACCGGCACGATCAGCTACACGGCTGACAGCAGCGGCAATGCGACCATTTCGGTGGGGGCGGCGACGATCCCGATCGGCTCGGTCAGCGTCTCCTACAATGCGATGACCGTGTCCGTCACCGGCACCGCCGGGACGACCGTCACCTACCAGCTCTACCTCGACGACCCGAACCTGGCCGGCGGGTCGCAGACGCTGGTGGCGGTGACCGACGGGACCGTCGTCTATCAGGATAACGGCCGCGTCTGGGTGGGCACCTGCACCGTCACCTTCCCCTCCAGCGGCTCGACCAGCGGCGGCGGCTCGACCGGCGGCGGCGGCGGCGGCGGCCACGAACCATAGGAGCGGGAGGCTGTGAGCTACACGAAACTCGAGCGGCAGCCGCCGCTGCGCGACAAGGCGCTCGCTCATGAGGAGCGCGGGCCGGGCCTGTACGACGACGGCGAGGTCGCGGTGCGGCTCGACAGCGGCCATTATGTCGCAGCCTCGGTGAGCTGGCGGGTGCTCGACAACGGCGGCGGCGTCGCGTTCGAGGCCTGCGCGCGGTGGATCCATGGCGACGGCGCGACACGGCTCGACCGCCACGGCCAGCATGTCAAGCGGAGCCTCACCTACAATGTCCCGGCGCCGCGCGTCGCCGAGCTCGGCCTTCAGGCGATCGCCCGGGAGATGCTGCACGCCGTGCTGGGAGAGCCGCCGACGATGCGGGCTCTGGGCGACGGTTCGGGGGAGACCCTGCCGCTCATCCCGTGGAGCGACGAGTCTCGACTGAACGCCAATATCCGCCAGGCGATCGCGCTCACCGCCGAGACCGCGCCGCGGATGGATGCGGCCGCCCTGCTCGGGCTGTGAGAGCGGAGCAATCGAACGCCGCGGCCGCAGGCCGTGAGTAGGAGTACGGGCATGTCTATCGCCAACGCGGGCTTCTGGGAGGGCGTATTCTCCGGCGGGTTCGCCGCGGCGATCGCGTCGGCGACGGCGATCTTCACCCGCCGCAGCGGACGCCTGGCGCGGCTCGAGCAGGAGGTCGCCGCGTGCAAGCGCCGCGACGCGCGCATGCTCGTCGTCGAGGCGGGGTTCCGCCTGGTCGTCGGCGCCCTCGCCAGGCGGGAGCCCGACAGCCCCGAGCTCAAGATCTGCCGCGACCTGCTGAACAAGCACCTGCCGCTCACGGACCAGGACCGCGACCTTTCCGGGTTCGCCGACGTGCTCGGGCAGCTGGACGACCTGCCCGGCTGCAGCCCCGCCTAGGCGGCCGCAGCGGCCGAAGTTCACCACAACGGAGGATGATATGAACGGACACCGGGTACCGGACGA
>JALYHK010000063.1 GCA_030776605.1 Pseudomonadota bacterium | reverse complement strand
GCTCGGCCGCCCGCTTGCCGTCGGCGTCGACAGCCGCACCAGGGGCTTCGACGCGCACCGCATCGTGCAGCAGATCAAGCGCCTCGCCAAAGACCACGACCATCCGGTCGAGACGCTCTACTTGGATTGCGCGGGGTCGGTGCTGCTGCGCCGCTTCTCCGAGACGCGGCGGCGCCACCCGCTCGCCCCCGACCGCCCCGCGACCGACGGCATCGCCGCCGAGCGCGAGCTGATGGAGCCGCTGAGGCGCTGGGCGGACCATGTCATCGATACCACCGACACCGACGTCAATTCGCTCCAACAGCAGATCCGCGCCCGCTTCGCCGGCGAGGACCGAGCGCCGACGCTCACCGTCATGTCCTTCGGCTACGCCCGCGGGCTGCCGCGCAGCGCCGACCTCGTGTTCGACATGCGTTACCTCCGGAACCCGCATTGGGAGCCGGCGCTGCGCGAGCTCACCGGCAATGACGCGGCCGTGGGCGAGCACATTGCCGCCGACGAGGCCTATGAGGAGTCGCTCGCCCGCATCGAGGAGCTGCTCCTCGCCCTTCTCCCGCGCTACCGGGCGGAAGGAAAATCCTATGTCACCGTCGCGTTCGGCTGTACCGGTGGGAGACACCGCTCGGTCCACGTGGCGGAGCGAGTCGCGGCGCGGTTGCGCGCAGAGGGCTTTTCGCCCACGCTCGAGCACCGCGATCTCGCCTCGCCGCCGCGGGACCTGATCGAGCGCGCCGCTGGGGCTGGCAAAGACATCAAGGTGAATAGATGATCGGTTTGGTGTTGGTGACGCATGGCCGGCTGGCGGCCGAATTCATCGTCGCCATGGAGCATGTAGTGGGGCGGCAGGAGCGCGTCGAGGCGATCTGCATCGGGGCCGACGACGACATGGAGGCGCGGCGCAACGACATCGCCGAGGCGATCGGCCGGGTCGACGAGGGCAGCGGCGTCATCGTCCTCACCGACCTGTTCGGCGGCACGCCGTCGAACCTCGCCATCTCGCTGATGAAGACCGAGAAGATCGAAGTGATCGCCGGGGTCAACCTGCCGATGCTGATCCGGCTCGAGGGCGCGCGAAAGACGATGGAAGTGAAGGCCGCCGTCGCCGCGGCGCGCGAGGCGGGCCGCAAATATATCTCGGTCGCCTCGGAGATCCTGGGCGAAGCCGCGGCCTGAGGCGCCCGTGGCGAGCCGCACCGTCGAAATGCTGAACAAGCGCGGCCTCCACGCCCGCGCCAGCGCCAAGTTCGTTACCCTCGCCTCCGGCCTTCCGGCCGAGATCACCGTCGAGAAGGACGGGAACCAAGTCTGCGGTACCTCGATCATGGGGCTGATGATGCTGGGCGCGGCAATGGGCGATTCGATCACCATCCGCGCCGAAGGAGAAGGCGCCGAGGAAGCCGTGGCCGCGCTCGCGGAGCTCGTCGAGGCGCGGTTCGGGGAGGAGTGACCCTGTCGTCATTGCGGGCGCAGCGAAGCAATCCACCTTGGAGGTGGAGCTGGATTGCTTCGTCGCTCCGTTCCTCGCAATGACGTAACCATGGCCCGCGCGATCACCGCTTTTTCGAACCCGCTGGTCAAGCAGGTCCGCGGCCTTCGCGACAAGAAGAACCGGCGCCGCGAGGGGCTGTTCGTCGCCGAGGGGCTGCGCATCCTCACCGAGGCGCGCGAGGCGGGGCGGCTGCCGAAGATCCTGTTCTTCGCGGCCGGAGCCTCGCACCCGTTGCTCGCCCGCCTCATGGAGGAGGTGGAGGCGGCCGGCGGCGAGGCGATCGAGACCAGCGCGGACATCCTCCACAAGCTCAGCGGCAAGGACAATCCGCAGACGGTGCTCGGCGTGTTCGAGACCTTCGAGACCGCGCTCGAGAGGATCGACCGCGCCCGCGCCGGGATCTGGATCGTCGCCCAGGCGCTGCGCGACCCCGGCAACCTCGGCACCATCCTCAGGACCGGCGACGCGGTCGGCGCGGGCGGGCTGATCCTTATCGATGACTGCGTCGATCCCTTCTCGGTCGAGGCGGTGCGCGCCTCGATGGGCGCCTTGTTTACCCAGCAGATCGCGGCGGCCGGATGGGAGGCGTTCGTCGCCTGGCTGCGCAGCGGCGACGGCGAGCTGGTCGGCACCAGCCTCAGGGCGGAGGAGGACTATCAGGCGCCGCGCTACAGGCCGCCCACCTTCATCCTCGTCGGCAACGAAGCCCAGGGCCTGCCGGCTGAACATGAGGCCGAATGCGACCGGCTGATCCGCATCCCGATGCTCGGCAAGGCGGACAGCCTCAACGCCGCGGTGGCGACGGCGGTGATGGCGTACGAAGTGCTGAACCAGCGGCGGCACGACGCGATGAGCCGAGGAACCGGCGAGTCGCCGCCTCCGTTCTCCGCGAAAGAGTGACGGAGTACCGCTATGCGCGATCGCGCGACCATGCCGCGCTGGCCGGCGTGGGTGATGTTCGCCGCCGCCGCGGCTTGCGCCTATCCCGCAGTGACCTCGCCTCCACCCGCCGATCCGGCGCAGGAGCATTATGAGGCCCGCGGCCAGGAGCCCGGCTGGCACCTCGTCATCCACGGCGGCCGGATCAACTATACCGGCAACTACGGCGAGAAGAGGATCAGCGTCGCCCGCCCCGATCCGCGCCCGACCTTCAACGGCCGCCGCTATGAGACGCCGCGGCTCACCGTCGACATCAGCTACAGCCGCTGCAACGATGCGATGAGCGGCCACGGCTACGAGCATCAGGTGATGGTCATCGCCGACGGCCATACCTTCCGCGGCTGCGGCGGCGAACGGCGGCCGGAGTGGGACGTGTGAACTCGCTTTCGTCCGCTATTCCGCGGCGATGGTGCCTTCGCCCTCGCTCGCGCTAAGCTTGGTGAGCGACCGCGGCGTTGTCTCGACCACCGGCAGCGGCTCGATCTCCTTCGCGCCGCCGGAGACCTCCAGCGCCTCGAAGCGCTTCGCCTGCGTCATCACCTGGCTCTCGAGGCTGCCGACCATCGCGTTGTATGCTCCGGTCGCCTGCTCAAGGTTGCGGCCCATCCTCGCGACATGCGCGCCCATCGTCGCGAGGCGGGCGTGGAGCTCCTTGCCGAGCCGGGCGATCTCGGCGGCTTCCTCGGCGAGCTTCTCCTGGCGCCAGACGCTGGCGACGGTGCGGGCGATGGCGACGAGGTTCGTCGGCGTCGCGAGCAGCACGCGGCGCTCGAACGCCCATTCCCAAAGCCCGTCGTCCTGCTCGAGCGCGGCGGTGAGGAAATGCTCGCCCGGAATATACATCACGACATAGTCGGCAGCGTCGCCGAATTGCTGCCAATAGGCCTTGCCGCCGAGCTGCTGGGCGTGGTTGCGGATCGACTGCGCGTGGGCGCGAAGATGCGCCGTCCGCACCGTCTCGTCGACCTCTTCCGAAGCGTCGAGGAAGGCGTTAAGCGAGCATTTGGCGTCGATGATCAGATTGCGCCCCCCCGGCAGCCGCACGATCACGTCCGGGCGGAGACGGCCGTCCTCAGTGTCGACCGAGACTTCCGACTGAAAGTCCGCAAAGGGCGAGAGGCCGGCCCGTTCGAGCACGTTCCTGAGGCTCTGCTCGCCCCAGCGCCCCCGCGACTTGGGGCTGTGGCGGAGCGCGCTCACCAGCCTGGCGGTCTCGTCGCGCACCTGGCTCTGCCCGGAGCGGACCAGCTCGACCGCTTCGCGGAGCTCGCGGTACGAGCCGACGCGTTCCTTCTCGACCTGGCTCAGCCCTTCCTCGTAACGCTTCAGCGTCGCCTCGACGGGCTGGAGCAGCGACTTCAATTTCTCCTCGTGCTTCTCGCCCGCCTGGTTGAAGCGGGCATCGGCGCGTTCGAGGAAATTCTTCTGGGCCTCGCCCAGAAGCTTGCTTCCGATTTCGCTGAACTGCGCCGACAAAGCCTCGCGCGCCTCCTTGAGCTCGCCCAGCCGGTCCTGGAAGGCGCGCTCGCGCTCCTCGGCGGCGGCGGAAAGGCGCGCGCATTCGCTGCGCGCCTCGCCGCACTCGCGCCGCGCCGCCTCGAGCTGCTCGTGAAGCGCCGGCACCTGCTTCGCCCGCTCCTCGGCTGCGGCGAGATCGGTGATCGCGCGGCGGAAGTCGTCGAGCCTTTCGTCCCGCTCGGCGCGGAAGGCGGCCGCCTGGCGGCTGCCGAGGTACCAGCCGAGCGCCACGCCCAGGGCGAGCGCCAGCACCACGAACAGGATCAGGACGGGCTCCATCGGCTCTCCCCCAGGTCAGGAACGGAAAGCGAACCTAGAACAGCGGGGCGGCGGCCTCAAGCGCTCGATTCGGAACAGGAGCGCAGCGCGCGCCGTTCCGCGCGCAGCACAGAGGGGACACAAGCCGGTGGGAGACGGTGACGCGACGGCGAACCTGGCGCTGCAGCTCGGCGCGGCGGCGGCGATGGTGGTGCTGATGACGCTGATCCACGGCCTCGGCTTGATCGGCATCTCGAAGATGCTGAAGCTGGACAAGGAGCGGCTCGAGGAACTTCGGTTCAACAAGCGCGCGATCGGCCTGATCTGCGGCGTGGCGCTGCTCCTCTTCGCGCTGCACGTCACGGAAATCGCCGTTTTCGCCGCTTTCTACCTGCTGATCGACGCGATGAACGCGCTCGAGGAGGCGCTCTATTATTCGGCCTCCGCCTACACCACCCTGGGGCGCACGGCCGAATATTTTCCCGAAGAATGGCGGCTGATCGGCGCGATCGAGGCGCTGATCGGCTTCCTGCTGATCGGCTGGTCGACCGCGTTCATCGTAACAATGACGAACCGGCTGCGGCGCTAGCCGCTTAGGCGGCGCGCTTGGACTGCTCGCGGCGCTGCTTGGCGAGCTTCTTCAGCACCATGTCCCGCTTCAGGCGCGAGAGGTGGTCGATGAACAAGATGCCGTTGAGGTGGTCCATCTCGTGCTGCAGACAGGTGGCGAGCAACCCCTCGATCTCCTCCTCATGCGCGACACCGTCGGCGTCGAGCCAGCGCGCGCGAATCCGGTCCGGCCGCTCGACTTCGGCATATTGGTCCGGGACCGAAAGACAGCCTTCGCTGTAGGGGACCTCGCGCTCGGAGGTCTCGACGATTTCGGGATTGATGAAGGCGAGCGGGCGGCGCACCGGCTCGCCGCCCTCCTCCTCCGGCTCCTGGAGATCGATCACCAGCAGCCTCTTGGGCACGCCGACCTGGATCGCCGCCAAGCCGATCCCCGGCGCGGCGTACATCGTCTCGAACATGTCGGCGACGAGCGCGCGCTCCTCATCGGTGACCTCCTCGACCGGGGAGGAAATCTGCCGCAGGCGCGGGTCCGGCACTTCGACGATCGGCAGGATGGCCATGCCGTTCAAGTAGGTGCTCGGCGCCGCAAAATCAAGAATCGGCGCCCCCCGGATCCGCCGCGCGACGGGCGGATCAACCCTCCTGGTCGGCGCGCGACACGCCTTCGCCATCGAGGTTCTTGGCGACGAACTCCCAGTTGACGATGTTCGAGAGCACCGCCTCAACGAAATCGGGCCGGGCGTTGCGGTAATCGATGTAATAGGCGTGCTCCCAGACATCGAGCGTCAGCAGCGGCTTCATCCCCTCCTGCACCACCGGCGTGTCTGCGTCGTGCAGCGAGGTGACGGCAAGGCTGCCGCGATCGAGCACCAGCCAGGCCCAGCCGTTCGAGAAGTGGCCGGTCGCCTCCTCCTTGAGCGCCTCGAGCATCGCATCGGTCGAGCCGAAGGCGTCGTCGATCAGCTCGGCGAGCTTGCCGAGAGGCCGCTGGCCCTCGGGCGGGGCGAGGCACTGCCAGAAGAAGCTGTGGTTCCAGACCTGCGCGCTATTGTTGAACAGCGCCTCGGCGCCCCTCGCCCGCGCTGCGCGGATCGCCTCGATCAGGGAGGCGCCCTCCAGCCCCTGCTCGCTCAGCATCTCGTTGGTCTTCTCGACATAGGCCCGGTGATGCTTGTCGTGGTGATAGTCGAGCGTCTCGGCCGACATGTGGGCGCCGAGCGCCTCCTTGGCGAAGGGAAGATCGGGGAGCCTGAACGCCATCAATTCCTCCTGTTGCGGCTGCGCATGCTGCTAGCGCCGCGGGGGAAGATTGGCAGCCCCTTTGCCTCTTCGCACGCGCCCAGTCGATTCCTGCGGCTGGCAAGGCATTGCGCGGCGTCAGTTGCTCCGCACCGTGAAGCGACTGAGTTCGGCGCGGGGCCGCTGCCATTCGGGCTCGAGCTGACTCGCGCGGCGATAGTCCTCATAAGCGGCGCGGACGTCGCCGAGCGCCTCGTGCGCCACCCCGCGGCCGTAATAGATCAAGGCGGGCCGCGTCGTCGGCCGTTCGAGCGCCGCAGTGAAGGTCGGCAGGGCCTCCTCGGGGCTGCGCCGGCGGAGCAGCGTCACGCCGCGGTTGAACCAGGCTTCGGCGATCGACGGATCGATCGCGATCGCCCGGTCGAAGTCGGCAAGGCCTTCTTCGAGGCGCCCGGCGCGGACGCGCAGGATGCCGCGGTTGATGTGGGTGGCGGCCGTGTCGCGCTCGGTCAGCGGCTCGGTGCGAAGCGCCGTGTCGCAAGCCTCCAGCTCCTCCGGCGCCGCCCTTAGCGGCGACTCGGCGGCCTCGTAGCACTGGCGGGCGAAGCTGCCGCCGATGACGATCACAGAGGCCGAAGCGGGGACGGCGACGAGAGCGGCGGCGGAGAAGAGGATCGTACGCAAGGCCATGAGCGGTCTCCTCGGAGGCCCCGAATCTACCACAAAGCGGCAGGCCCGGCAAACCGGCCGCTACTGCAGCTCGTGGCGGCGCAGGGCGTGGCGGAGCTGGTCGTAGCTCAGCTGGAGCGCGGCGGCGGCGGCGCGCTGGTTCCAGCGGCAGCGCTCGAGCGCGGCGGTGAGGATCGCCTTCTCATATTCGGAGACGCAGAGCCGGAAATCGGTGCAGGAGTGCGGATCGAACCGCTGCGCCGCGGCGGTCGCGGCATCGC
>JALYHK010000062.1 GCA_030776605.1 Pseudomonadota bacterium | reverse complement strand
ACCCAGCCGCGGCCGGTCCCCCCGACCGCCTCCCAGGCCGACACCGATATCGACCAGGCGGACGGCGCGGAAGAGACCGTCCCGACCAACGACCCGGCCGAAGGAGCCGAGGCGATTGTCGTGACCGGCATCCGCCAGAGCCTGCGGACGTCGCAGGAGATCAAGCGCAATTCCGAAGTGGTGGTCGATTCGATCACCGCCGAGGATATTGGCGCGCTCCCCGACCGCAGCGTGACGGAGGCGCTGCAGCGAGTTCCGGGTGTCTCGATCAACCGCTTCGCCGCGTCGGTGGACCCGGACCATTTCTCGGTCGAAGGCAGCGGCGTCGTCGTCCGCGGCCTCACCTACGTGCGCTCGGAGCTGAACGGGCGCGACACGTTCACGGCCAACAATGGCCGCGGCCTGAGCTTCGCCGACGTGCCCGCGGAGCTGATGGGCGGCGTCGACGTCTTCAAGAGCCCGTCCGCCGACATGATCGAGGGCGGCATCGCGGGCACCGTCAATCTGCGGACCCGCGTCCCGTTCGACAGCCAGGGCTTCGTCTTGGCGGGCTCGCTCGAAGGCAGCTGGGGCGACATGGCCCGCGATCTGACGCCCACGGTCTCGGTGCTTGCCAGCAACCGTTGGGAGACGGGCGCGGGCGAGTTCGGGCTCCTCGGCAGCTTCGTCTACTCGCAGCTGCGCTCGCGCGCGGACGCCGTCCAGATCTCGAACTTCGGCCGCCGGACATTGTTCACCAACGGTAACGTGGTCGGCGGCGGCGGCGCTACTCCCGTCGGCGGTGCCGCCTGCACGACCGGTGCGGAGCCCTCCTGCGTCTACTTCCCGCGGGGCGCGGTGATGCGCTCGCAGGAGTTTGACCGTCAGCGCTACGGCTATTCGGCGGCCGCGCAGTGGCGCAGCCCGAACCGCGATATTCTGGCGACGCTCCAGTTCCTCCGCTCCGATGCGCGTCAGGCATGGACCGAGCACGCCATCGAAATCGCCACCGACGTGGTCACCAGCGCCGGCGACAGCCGCGCCGCTCCCGGCACCACGCTCGAATTCGACGACAGCGGCCTCTTCGACCGCGGCGTCATCACCGGGCCAACCGGCTGGCGCGCCGACATCCTCGAATCGCCCTCCTGGTCCTGCGGCACCGTCGAGACGGCGAACTGCCGTCCGTCGAACGTGCGCACCCCCCGCTTCGGCCTCCAGAGCAACAACCAGCGGCGCGACGTCGACCAGCGCAACGTCACTTCGGACTACGGTGCCAACGTCCGCTGGAACCCGTCCGAGCGGCTGACCCTCAACTTCGATTACCACCACACCGACTCCACGGTCGAGAATCTCGATGCGACGCTTTGGGCTTCCAGCTATCAGAATGTCGCGATCGACATGAACGGGACACGCATACCCTCGATCCAGTTCCTCCCGCCCGAAGTCTGCGTGGGACCGGCGCGGAACAGCAATTGCGCAGGCGTCGAGACGTCCGTCCCGCCGAACTACTTCCGCGTCCCCTCCTTCTCGGATCCGTCGAACAGCTTCTACCGCGCCTCGATGGACCATATCGAGGAGAGCGAGGGCAATGAGGACGCCTTCCGGGTCGATGCCAACTACGACTTCCGTGGCGACTTGGACTGGCTGCGCTCGATCCGGGTCGGCTACCGGTTCGCCGACCGCGACAACGTCGCGCGCTTCTCCACGTACAACTGGGGTGTGCTGAGCGAGCAGTGGGGCAATAACGGCCCGGTCTGGCTCGACGACCCCGTCGATGGGGTCCAGGGCGGCAGGGGTGGCGCCCCCATGGGCGGAATGGAAGTGTTCTCCTTCCCGCGCTTCATGCGCGGCCGCGCCGGCGATCCGACCGGCGGCGATCCGCGGCTGTTCTACGCTCAGAACATCACGCGCAACTATCAGCAATATGTCGACTATTCGCGGCGGATCGTCAGCGAATGGTTCCCTGTCGGTCACGTCCCGACCGGTGGGTCCACGGGCTGGGTGCCGTTGGCGGCGCGCCCCGGCGTCGTCGAGGGAACGCCGTTCCTCCCCGGCGAGATCAACCCGATCAACGAGCGGAACAATGCCGGCTACGTGATGCTCCGGTTCGACGACGAGATTGGCAACGGCCGGAGGGTCACCGGCAATATCGGCCTGCGCTATACGCAGACGCGGCGCACGGCGAGCGGTTTTATGGTGTTCAACCGCGGCAACTTCACTCCGGAGGAAATCTGCCTCAATCCGCCGGCTCCGCCTCCGGGCCAGCCAGCGCCGCAGCCGACGCCATTCTGCCGTTTGCCCGCCGAGGTTCGCGCCCAAGCGCGCGCGTTCGCCAGCGGCGCGATCATTCCCAATGACGCTACGCTGACCTACGACTATTTCCTGCCGAGCTTGAACATAAGGGCGGAGATGGGCGGCGGGCTGCAGTTCCGCTTTGCCTGGTACAATGGCATCTCCCCGCCCGAATTCGGGCTGACCCGCAACTTCTTCAACATCAATCTTCTCGCCAACGAAGAGGACATCCGCGCTGGCGGCGGCCGTCCGATCGGCCGGTTCAACGTCGGTAATCCGTTCCTAAGGCCGATCGAAGCGACCAACTTCGACCTCTCGGCGGAATGGTATTTCGATGATGTCGGCCAGCTCTCGATCGCCGCTTTCTATAAGCGCCTGTCGAACGTGCTGACCAACGGCACCGTGCGGCAGAGCTTCACCAACAACGGCGCCACGTTCGAGGCGATCGTCACCACGCCGATCAATTCGGACGAAACGGGCGAGATCAGGGGCTTCGAGATCGCCTATCAGCAGACCTACGATTTCCTGCCTGGTCTGCTGGGCGGCTTCGGCCTCAGTGCCACCTATACGTTCGTCGACTCGAGCGGGGTGCCGCAGAGCACCTTGTCGGCGACCGATCCCGACGTCGGCTCCGGCCGCGTCGCGAACGTCGACACGGGCCTGCTGCCGCTCCAGGGGCTGTCGAGGCACACGATCAACTTCACGCCTTTCTACGAATACGGGCCGCTGTCGATCCGTCTCGCATACAATTGGCGATCGAGGTTCCTGCTGACGGTCCGCGACGTGATCGTGCCGTTCGCGCCGATCTACGGCGAGGCGACCGGTCAGCTCGACGGATCCATCTTCTACTCGATCAATGACAACATCAGGATCGGCGTCCAGGGCGTCAATCTGCTCAACGAGGTGACGAGGACCAGCCAGGTCCTCGAGGCGAGCGAAGACGGCATCCTGCGTGCGCCGCGTTCCTGGTTCATGAACGACAGGCGGTTCACCGGTATCGTCAGGGTGAATTTCTAAGCCTCGCGGCGACGCTCGAAATTTGGCGCCGCCGGTGTGCGGGCCGGCGGCGCCTTTTTGGGTCCGCTCGGCTCAGGAGGCGAGCCGGCGGTAGTTCACGAAGATGTTGGCGGTAAGCCGCCCGGCGCGGGGATCTGCGCTGAGCGGGAGTTCCGAGCGGATTTGACCGGAGTGGAGGACTCGGCTCCGGTAGATCAACAGCCTGTCGAACTTGGCCTCGAACGCCGCCGTCTGTTCGTAGTGGCGCGTGCTTGCGACGATGTAGCCGGCCGCGGGAGGCTCCTCGGCCACCTCGCGTGCCCGCGCCGCCTCGTAGGCGGCGAGGCGCTCCGGGGTGATGGCTTCAAACCCGGTGGCGCGGTGCCGGTAAAAGGCGGTGCCCCCGAATCGCGCGTCACACAGATAGTGGAGGAAAGCGAACTGGAGCGGATCGACGGTATCGACATGGGGGATGCGCTGGAAGGGGGCGAGGTTGTCGCCGGAGCGAGTCACCATCGACAGGTTGCATTCCGCCCGCGCGAGCTTCACGCCCTCGAGCGCGAAGGCTCGCTCGATCAGTGGGCTCAATCCCCTCACCAGCTTCTCGACATAGTTGAGCGGGGCTGGGGCGCGCACGCCGGGATAGCCGTCCTCGCGCCCGCCCTCGGCGTGGAACGCGACCTCCGCGGCGGCATAGTCGACCAGCGCCTCGGGTTCGACGAGCAGTCCGTCCACCACCAGCACGGGCTCGCGCTCCTTGCCCACCAGGTGGAGCGAGGTGCGGAGGCTCGGGAGGAGCGCGAAGTCGTAGCCTGATCGGGGCGCCGCAGTCACCGCCCGATCCTAGGCCTGCCTTGGCGCCGTGAAAAGCGACCCGGGCGGCCCGAGGCGGAGTCTCGTTGCATGTCGCGCTCCGCCCATGTTAACGCTATCAGGAGGTGCGGCGCCTGTGGGAGAAGCTGTGATGGAGGTCACGCGGAGGCAGAGCCTGGCGATGGGCGCGGGCTTGGCGCTGAGCGCCTGCGCGACCCGACTCCGGCAAAGCCCTCCCGCCGCGGCGGCCAGCCTCGATGCCCTGGCGCGCAGGAGCGGCCGCCGGTTCGGCTCGGCGGTGGGGACCGGTCCGCCGGGGACGATCACCGGCTCGTTCGCCGATCCGCGCTATCGCCAGCTGCTCGTCCCGGAGTGCGGCGCCCTGGTTCACGAGAATGAGCTGAAATGGGGCTGGATCCGGCCCGCTCCGGATCGGTTCAACTTCGCCGCCGCCGACATGATCCTCGCCTTTGCCGAGCAACATGGGATGGCGATGCGGGGACACACGCTGCTGTGGCACCATCCGAGTTGGTTTCCGGCTTGGGTGGCCTCCTATGACTTCGGCCCCAACCCCCGCGCCGAGGCGGAGCGGATGATCCGCGAGCATATCGAGACCGTCTGCCGCCGCTATGGAACGCGCATCTATTCCTATGACGTGGTCAACGAGGCGGTGCACAATTGGACGGGGGAGCTGCGGGAAACGCCCTTCTCGCGCGCGATGGGGAGCGCCCAGGAGGTTCTCGACCTTGCTTTCCGCACCGCGCGCGAGGCCGCGCCGCACGCCCAGCTCGTCTATAACGACTATATGGCATGGGAGCCTTGGAACGAGGTCCACCGGACGGGCGTCCTGCGGCTGCTCGAGGGCTTCAGGACGCGCGACGTGCCGGTCGATGCGCTCGGCATCCAATCCCACATAGGCACTGAAAACAGCGACGAGTCGACCGGCTTCGGGGCAGCCCAGGAGCCGGAATGGCGCCGCTTCGTCGACGAGGTGGTGGCGATGGGCTACGAATTGGTGATCACCGAGTTCGACGTCCACGACAAGGGATTGCCGGCCGACGTCGCCGTGCGGGACCGGGCGGTGGCGGACTATGCTCGCGCCTATCTCGACATGATGCTGAGCTACCCGCAGATGGGCGACCTGCTCGTCTGGGGGATGAGCGACCGCTATTCCTGGCTTCAGGAGCGTTGGCTCCGGCCCGACCGCCTGCCCAAGCGAGTAGCGCCCTACGACGCGGAGTTCCGGCCCAAGCCGCTGCGCGCCGCCATCGCCGAGGCGCTGCGCGGGGCGACGCCGAGCACCGTTTCCACCCGCCCCGGCGCGATCGCAGCGAGAGGATGAGATGAAATGATGCGATGGTGCGCTTCCCTCCTGGCGCTCGGCAGCGCCGGCTGCACGGCCGACGTCCCCGCCCCGGAGCTGACCGCGCGCACACTCGGCGCCGAGTTGCGATGCATAGATGCGGCCCAGATCGTCGCGCGCAGGGCGGTCGGACCGCGGAGCCTGGTCTTCGAAATGGCCGACGGGACGGTCTATCGCAACCAGCTTCCGGCGGCCTGCCCAAGCCTCAGCAATGCCCGCGCCTACGACGTGATCTCGCTCGAGCTTCAGGGAAACCAGATCTGCAGCGGCGATACGTTCCGCGCCTTCGATCCGGCCGAACCGCGGGCGGGGGGCCTGCAGTCGATCCCCGAATGCCGGCTCGGCGCCTTCACCCCGATCGAGCCGCGGAGCCGCCGTTGAACCGGCGCATTCTGGCGGCGGCGCTCGGCGGCGCTCTGTCCGCGGCGGCGGCCGAGGCCGGCGTCGAGGTCCGCCCCTACGGCACTCTGTCGGACGGGCGGGCGGTCTGCGAATATGTGCTGACCAACGGCCGCGGCGCGACGGTGCGCTTCATCGGCTATGGCGGGATCATCACAGCGATCGAGGTGCCGGACCGCGAGGGGAAGTCGGCCAACCTTGTCCTCGCCCTGCCGGACCTTGCCAGCTACGAACATTCGAACGGCGACTATCTCGGCGCGATCGTCGGCCGGTTCGCCGGCCGGATCGCAGGCGCGCGCTTCACGCTCGACGGGCGCGAGTACCGGCTGCGCGCCAATGACGGCGAAAACACGCTGCACGGCGGTGCGCCGGGGCTGGAGGCGAGGCTGTGGCGGGTGGAGCCGTTCGAGCGAGGCGACGTCGTCGGAGCGGTGCTGCGTTACACCAGCCCGGCCGGCGAGCAGGGGTTTCCGGGCGAGCTCCATGTCAAGGTGACCTACAGCCTGCTCCCGTCCAATGCGCTCCAGGTCGACTATGAAGCAGCGACGAGCGAGCCCACCGTCCTCAACCTGACGCAGCACAGCTATTTCAATCTCGGCGGGGCGGGCTCCGGAACGGTGCTCGATCATCTCCTTCAGGTCCCCGCCACCCATTATGTCGAAACGTTCGAATCCGGCATCCCCACCGGCGGGCTCCAGGCCGTCGCCGGCACGCCGTTCGATTTCACCGCGTTGCGGCCGATCGGCGGGACCATCGGCGCCGAGCACCCGCAAATGGAGGGCCGGCGCGGCTACAACCACAGCTGGATCCTGCCGTCGCAGGACGGGGCGCTGCAGCACGCCGCCCGTCTCGCCGAGCCTCGCTCCGGGCGCGTCCTCGACATCTATACCACGGAGCCGAGCGTCCACATCTACACCGGCAACTATCTGGGCGGGCGCTATGCGCCCTATCAGGGCATCGCGCTCGAAACGCAGCACCTGCCCGACAGCCCCAACCAGCCGCATTTCCCGACGACCGTGCTGAGGCCCGGCGAAACCTTCCGGTCCACCACGATCTTCGCGTTCGGGCTGATGCCGGAGGAAGGCCGGTGAGGCCCCTTTGCTTCGGTCCGGGGCGGGGCCGCTGATGTTCCTCGGCATCGATGTCGGCACCTCCGCGGTCAAGGCCGCGCTCTTGGGCGAGGACGGCGCGCTGGTCGCGCAGACCTCGGCGCCGCTGGCCGTCTCGCGCCCGCAGCCGCTCTTTTC
>JALYHK010000061.1 GCA_030776605.1 Pseudomonadota bacterium | reverse complement strand
GCCGAGAACCGGATGCACACGGCGCGGGCGGCGCTCGCCTGGGTGGTGCGATGAGGGGGGCGCGGCCATGACCGACGCACGCATCCGGCGGCAGAAGGCTATCGCGGAGCTGATCCGAGCCGAGCCGCTCGCCAGCCAGGAGGAAGTGACGGCGCGGCTCGCCCGACTCGGCTTCACCGTCACCCAGGCGACGGTCTCGCGCGACCTCGAGCAATTGGGCGCGGTCAAGGTGAAGCGCGGAGGCCAGCTCGCTTACGCGCTCTCCGACCAGCTCGGCGACAGCGACTGGGCGGCCGCGCGGCTGCAGCGCATCTTCGCCGAATGGGTCCAGTCGATCGAGGCGGCGGGGAATCTGGTCGTGCTGAAGACGCCGCCCGGATCGGCGCATCTGGTCGGCCTCGCGCTCGACCAGGCGCGGCTTCCGGAAGTCGCCGGCACCATTTCGGGAGACGACACCTTGTTCGTCGCGCTGAAGGACGGCGTCAACGCCTATGCCATCACCACCCGCTTCAGGAAGCTGTCCCAGCAATGACCACCCTCCCCCACCCGAAGAAGGTCGTGCTCGCTTATTCGGGCGGGCTCGACACCTCGATCATCCTCAAGTGGCTGCAAACCGAATATCGCGCCGAGGTCGTGACCTTCACCGCCGACCTCGGCCAGGGGGACGAAGTGGAGCCGGCGCGGCGCAAGGCCGAGCTGCTCGGCATCCGGCCGGAGAACATCTTCATCGAGGACCTCAGGGAAGAGTTCGTCCGCGACTATGTCTTCCCGATGTTCCGCGCCAACGCGCTCTACGAGGGCCAGTATCTGCTCGGCACCGCGATCGCGCGGCCGCTGATCGCCAAGCGCCAGATCGAGATCGCGCGCGCGGTGGGCGCCGACGCGGTCTGCCACGGGGCGACCGGCAAGGGGAACGACCAGGTGCGCTTCGAGCTCGGCTATTACGCGCTCGAGCCCGACATCCGCGTCGTCGCGCCGTGGCGGGAATGGGCGTTCGCGAGCCGCGAAGCCTTGCTCGAGTTCGCCGAGCAGCACCAGATCCCGATCGCCAAGGACAAGCGCGGGGAAGCGCCCTTCTCGATCGACGCCAACCTCCTGCACTCATCGTCCGAGGGAAAGGTGCTGGAGGACCCGGCGTTGGAGGCCCCCGAATATGTCCACCAGCGCACCGTCTCGCCCGAAGAGGCGCCGGACCGGGCGACGCTGATCGAGATCGGCTTCGAGCTCGGCGATCCCGTGTCGATCGACGGCGAGCGCCTGTCGCCGGCGGCGCTGCTGACGCGGCTCAACGCGCTCGGCCGCGACAACGGCATCGGCCGGCTGGACCTGGTCGAGAACCGCTTCGTCGGCATGAAGTCGCGCGGCGTCTACGAGACGCCGGGCGGCACCATCCTCCTCGCCGCCCACCGCGGCATCGAATCGATCACCCTCGACCGCGGCGCGATGCACCTCAAGGACGAGCTGATGCCGCGCTACGCCGAGCTGATCTACAACGGCTTCTGGTTCTCGCCGGAACGCGAGATGCTCCAGGCGGCGATCGACAGCAGCCAGGAGCAGGTTACCGGCACCGTCCGCGTGAAGCTCTACAAGGGCAATGCGACGGTGGTCGGACGGGAGAGCCCGCACTCGCTCTACGACCAGGATCTCGTCACCTTCGAGGAAGGCTCCGGCGGCTACGAACAGCGCGATGCGGAAGGCTTCATCCGATTGAACGCCCTTCGCCTCCGGATCGCGGCACGACGGGCGAAGCGGTAGCGCCGCCGCCGCTGCACCGTTCCGAGGCGACGGGCTCGGGGTCGCGGTCGGCCTCGATGAGGTGGACGACGAGCCCGGCGACGTCGACCACGGCGCGGTGCTCCTTCATCACGTCCTGGCCCACGATGCCGTGGATCGGGCGGCCGGCGAGCGGCGTCAGCATGCCGGTGAGGCCGGAAAGGTCGGTGGTCATGATCCGCCGCTGGCGGGTCGGCACCGGGCCGATGGCGAAGCTGTCGATCCGCACCTGCTGCGCCTCCATCGATCCGCCGATGCCGATCGCGCCGCCGCGCGCCGTCGCCCGGTCGCTGAGCGCGAACTCGCCGGCGTGGCCCGCGTGGATGACGGTGGCGTTGGCGCCGGTATCGAGCACGAAGGTGCCCGGCCGGCCGTTCAGCCGGACCTCGAGGACGTGGTGGCCGGTCGAAAGCTCGCGCAGCGGCACGCCGGTGAAGCCGAGCAGGCAGAGCGCGTGGGCGACGGTGCCCGCTTCGGTGGGATCGTAGCCGGGCGCCTTCTCCGGCGCGGGCGCGACCTGGGTGCAGGTGGGGACGAAGGCGGCGAGGGCGGCGGCGGCGAGGAACGGCTTCATGGTCAGCAAAAACGGGGTCAGCCGATTAGTTCCTTGAGCGGGCGCGACGGGTCGGCGATGACGCGGCGGGCGGCGAGCTAGACGAAGGACAAGCTGCCCCAGCGGAGTCGCCGCGCAGCCCTTGCCCCGAGGCCGGCCCTGTTCCGCAAAGCCCTTTCTCGCCTATAGAGGCGCGCGAAGGAGAGGGTGATGCGGATCGCGTGCCTCGGCGGGGGACCGGCCGGGCTCTATTTCGCCATATCGATGAAGCTGCGCGAGCCGGCGCACGAGATCGACCTCTTCGAGCGCAACCGGCCCGACGACACCTTCGGCTGGGGCGTGGTCTTCTCCGACCAGACCGTCGAGAATCTGATGGCCAACGATCCCGTCTCGGGAGCCGTGATCCGCGACGAGTTCGCGCACTGGGACGACATCGAAGTCCACATCCACGGGACGACCATCCGCTCCTCGGGCCACGGCTTCATCGGCATCGGCAGGAAGCGGCTGCTGGGCATCCTCCAGGAACGGGCGCGCGAGCTGGGGGTGCGGCTCCATTTCGAGCATGAGGCGAGCCCCGACCTCGCCGACTGGGCAGGCTACGACCTGGTGATCGCCGCCGACGGCGCCAACAGCCGCATCCGCGAGCGCTACGCCGCCCATTTCGGCGTCGACGCGGAGGTGAGGCGGAACAAGTTCTTCTGGTTCGGCACCACCAAGGTGTTCGAAGCCTTCACCTTCGCCTTCGAGGAGACCGAGGCGGGCTGGGTCTGGGCCCACGCCTACCGCTTCGACCCCGGATCGGCTCCGGGGCAGGCCGGCCTCTCCACCTTCATCGTCGAAATGGCGCCCGAGACATGGGCGAAGCTCGGGCTCGACGCGATGGACCAGGATGAGGCGATCGCGCTGTGCGAGCGCATCTTCGCCCGTTATCTCGACGGCAATTCGCTGATGTCCAACGCCGGGCACCTGCCGGGGCCGCAGGCATGGCTGAACTTCCGCAGGATCGTCTGCGAGCGCTGGTCCTACAGGAACCTCGTCCTGATCGGCGACGCCGCCCACACCGCCCATTTCTCGATCGGATCGGGCACCAAGCTCGCCCTCGAGGACGCGATCAAGCTCGCCGAGGTGCTGAACCGCCCCGGCCTCGGCCGCGACCAGGCGCTTGAGGAATATCGCGAGGAGCGCAACCTCGAGGTGCTGAAGCTCCAGAATTCGGCGCGCAACTCGACCGAATGGTTCGAGACGCTCGAGCGCTACCTCCACTTCGAGCCGATCCAGTTCGCTTATTCGCTGCTCACCCGCTCGCAGCGCGTCAGCCACGAGAATCTGCGGCTGCGCGACAAGGGCTGGCTGGAGGGCGTCGAGCGCTGGTTCCAGTCGCGCGCCCGCGGCACTCCGGTCAACGAGCCCGCCCCGCCGATGTTCGCGCCCTACCGGCTGCGCGAGCTGGAGCTGGAGAACCGCGTCGTCGTCTCCCCGATGGCGATGTACTCGGCGCAGGACGGCACGCCGGGCGACTTCCACCTCGTCCACTACGGCGAGCGGGCCAAGGGCGGCGCCGGCCTCGTCTACACCGAAATGACCTGCGTCTCGCCCGAGGGGCGGATCAGCCCCGGCTGCGCCGGCATGTACGCGCCCGAACATGTCGCCGCCTGGCGAAGGATCGCCGACTTCGTCCACGCTCATTCGAAGGCGAAATTCTGCCTCCAGCTCGGCCACAGCGGCCCCAAGGGCAGCACCAGGGTCGGCTGGGAAGGCTATGACGTGCCGCTGGAGCGCGGCAACTGGCCGGTGATGGCCGCCTCCGACGTGCCCTGGAGCCCGCAGAACCAGGTGCCGCGGCCGATGACGCGGGCGGACATGGACGAGGTTGTCGCCCAGTTCGTCGCCGCGGTGCGGATGGGCGAGGAGGCGGGGTTCGACATGGTCGAGCTCCACGCCGCCCACGGCTATCTCCTCTCGAGCTTCATCACGCCGCTGACCAACAGGCGCAGCGACGACTATGGCGGCAGCCTCGAGAATCGCCTCCGCTTCCCGCTCGAGGTGTTCCGCGCGATGCGCGCCGCTTGGCCGGCGGAGAAGCCGATGTCGGTGAGGATCTCGGCCACCGACTGGATGGGCGAGGAGGGAATCACTTCCGAGGACGCGGTCGAGATCGGCCGCGCCTTCTGGGAAGCGGGGGCGGACCTCATCGACGTCTCGGCGGGCCAGACCTGGGCCGACTGCCGACCCGTCTACGGCCGCATGTTCCAGACGCCGTTCGCCGACCGGATCAGGAACGAAGGGCGGGTGGCGACGATGGCGGTCGGCAACATATACGAGACCGACCACGCCAATTCGATCCTCGCCGCCGGCCGCGCCGACCTCGTCGCGCTGGCGCGGCCCCACCTGATCGACCCGATGTGGACTTTGCGCGCGGCCGCGAGCCACGACTATCGCGGCGTCCACGTCCCGCCCCAGTATCTCGGCGGCATGGCCCAGCTCGCGCGCAACCTGAAACGCGAGCAGGAAGCGGCGCTGAAGGCGTGAGCCTCGCCGGCCGCCATGCCCTCGTCACCGGCGCCGGCACCGGAATCGGCGCGGCCATCGCCCGCGCGCTCGCTTCGGAAGGCGCGAAGCTGACGCTCGTCGGCAGGCGGCGGGAGAAGCTGGAAGAGGTCGCGGAAACACTGCGTGTTCCTGCGAAAGCAGGAACCCAGGAGGGCCTCCGCACTGGGCTCCTGCCTTCGCAGGAGCACATTCTGGTCGCCCCCGCCGACGTCACCGACCGCGAGCAGGTCGACCGCGCCTTCGCTTTGGCCCGCGACGCGCAGGGGCCGGTCACCATCCTCGTCAACAATGCCGGCGCGGCCGAAAGCGCGCCCTTCGCCAAGGTCGGCGAGGACGCATGGCAACGCACCATGGCCGTCAACCTCGACGCCCTCCTCCATTGCTGCCAGGCGGCGCTGCCGGACCTCCTCGAGGCTGAGGCGGGGCGGATCGTCACCGTCGCTTCGACGGCGGGGCTCAAGGGCTATGCCTATTCGGCGCCCTATGTGGCGGCGAAGCACGGCGCCGTCGGCCTCACCCGGGCGCTCGCCGCGGAATATGCGAAGACCAGTCTGACGGTGAACGCCGTCTGCCCCGGCTTCACCGAGACGGAGATGGTCGGCGAGGCGATCGCCCGCATCCGCGCCAAGACCGGCCGCTCCGAGCAGGAGGCCCGCGCGGAGCTCGCCCGCTTCAACCCGCAGGGGCGGCTGATCGAGCCGGAGGAAGTCGCCAATGCCGTGGTCTGGCTTTGCCTGCCCGGGAGCGGCTCGATAAACGGGCAGGCGATCGCCGTCGCCGGGGGAGAAATATGAGCTTCGACCCGCACAGCTACGCGCCCGAGCACTTCCTCTGGGCCTTCGCGGACGGCGTCGCGACGGTGACGCTGAACCGGCCGGAGCGGAAGAACCCCCTCACCTTCGAAAGCTATGCCGAGCTTCGCGACACCTTCCGCGCCCTCGTCCACGCGCGGGATGTGAAGGCGGTGGTGGTGGCCGGCGCCGGCGGCAATTTCAGCTCGGGCGGCGACGTCCACGAGATCATCGGCCCCCTCACCGAGCGCGACATGCCGGGCCTGCTCGACTTCACCCGGATGACCGGCGACCTGGTCAAGGCGATGCGCGGCTGTCCGCAGCCGATCGTCGCGGCGATCGACGGCGTCTGCGCCGGTGCGGGCGCGATCGTGGCCATGGCGTCCGACCTCAGGATCGCGACTCCCGACGCGAGGACCGCCTTCCTCTTCGCCCGCGTCGGCCTCGCCGGCTGCGACATGGGCGCCTGCGCGATCCTGCCGCGCATCGTCGGCCAGGGCCGCGCCGCCGAGCTGCTCTACACCGGCCGCGTCATGACCGCCGAGGAAGGCGAGCGCTGGGGCTTCCACAACCGCCTCGTTCCCGCCGAGGCTTTGCTCGACGAGGCGACCGCCCTCGCCCGCTCGCTCGCCGACGGCCCCACCTTCGCCCACGCGATGACCAAGCGCCAGCTCGACCAGGAATGGGCCGTGAGCCTCGACACCGCGATCGAGATGGAGGCCCAGGCCCAGGCGATCTGCATGGCGACGAACGACTTCCGGCGGGCGTTCGAAGCGTTCGCGGCGAAGCGCAAGCCGGAGTTCAAGGGTGACTGACTTGCCCTCACCCTCCCACCGCTTCGCGGCGATGAGCAGCATCGTGGGAGGGTGAACGAATGAAAGACTTCCTCGATTGGCCGTTCTTCGACGCGCGGCATCGGGAGCTGGCGCGCGATCTCGAAGCCTGGTGCGCCGCCAATCTCAGGGAGGACGAGCCCTCCGACGTCGACGCCGCCTGCCGCGCCCTCGTCCGCAGGCTCGGCGAGGCGGGCTGGCTGCGCTACTGCGTTCCCGATGAAGACGGCCGGCTCGACGTCCGCTCGCTGTGCCTGATCCGCGAGACGCTGGCGCGGCATTCGGGGCTCGCCGATTTCGCCTTCGCCATGCAGGGCCTCGGCTCCGGGACGATCAGCCTGTTCGGGAACCAAGAGCAGAAAGAAACCTATCTCCCCGCCGTGGTACGCGGGGAGAAGATCGCCGCCTTCGCGCTGACCGAGCCGACGTCCGGCTCCGACGTCGCTTCGATGGAGACGAGCGCGGAGGAAGAAGGCGGCGGCTTCGCCGTCAACGGCGCCAAGACCTATATCTCCAACGGCGGCATCGCCGACTTCTACGTCCTCTTCGCCCGCACCGGCGAGGCGCCCGGCGCGAAGGGGATTTCGGCATTCATCGTCGAGGCCGGCACGCCCGGCC
>JALYHK010000060.1 GCA_030776605.1 Pseudomonadota bacterium | reverse complement strand
GTCTCGTGGCCATACTCCCACCAGGCCGCGGCCGGCGCCGCCCAGGCGAGCAGCAGCAGGCAAGCCAGGCGGCGCAAGGCCGCGCCGGCCATGCTATTCGTCCCCGTAGATGGCGATGGTCCGCCGCTCGGCCGAGGCGAAGCCGCGGTACATTCCGACCGAGTTGAAGCACAGCGCCGTCGCGCCGTCGGCCGCCACCACGATCGCGCCGTCGGTGCCGCCGAGCGCAGCCATGTCCGCGATCGCCGCCTCGGCGGCCTGCTGCGCGCTCTCCCCCTTCATCCGCATCCGCGCCGCGATCTCGTGCGCGACGGCGGCGCGGAGGAAATATTCGCCGGTGCCGGTGGTCGAGACGGCGCAGCTGCGGTCGTCGGCCCAGGTCCCCGCGCCGATGACCGGCGTGTCGCCGATCCGGCCCCAGCGCTTGCCGGTGATCCCGCCCGTCGAGGTCGCTGCGGCGAGGTGGCCGTGGCGGTCGAGCGCGACCGCGCCGACGGTGCCGTACTTCATCTCCTCGTCGAACCAGCCGCCCGGCCTCGACTTGACCTCCTCGAGTTGGCGGCGGCGCCATTCGGTGGCGAACCATTCGGGCTCGACCTGCTCCAGATCCTGCTCGCGCGAGAACTGGTCGGCGCCCTCGCGGCTCAGCATCACGTGCGGGCTCTTCTCCATCACGGCGCGGGCGAGGCTCACGGGGTAGCGGGTGGCGGTGACGCCGGTGACCGCGCCGGCGTCGCGCGTCCGCCCGTCCATCACCGCCGCGTCCATCTCGTTGGTGCCCTGATAGGTGAAGACGGAGCCTCGGCCGGCGTTGAAGTGGGGATCGTCCTCGAGGATGCGCGCCGCCGCCTCGACCGCGTCGAGCGCGCTGCCGCCGCGCGCGAGGATCCCGCCGCCCTCGGCCAGAGCGAGATCGAGCGCAGCGCGGATCGCGCGGTCGGCGGCCGGCGAGAGCAGGTGCCGCTCGATGACGCCGGCGCCGCCGTGGACGATCAGCTTCCAGGCGCGGGCGGCGGGGGCATCGGGCATCGGCGTGGAACTCTCCTGCGGCGGCCAATAGCGGCATCCGCTCCGCCTCGCCAGCGCCGCCCCTGTCACGAAAGAGTCACACCCCTGTCACACAGGTGCGGCGCGGCCGCGGCTAGCGTGCCGGCGCTCCCCCGCCGCGTCGGGGGCTTGGATGGAGGCAGGATTGAAGAAGATGTTTTTCGCCCTCGCGCTGGCCGCTTTCGCATTGGCGGGCTGCGGCGATGGGCCAGGCGGCGGCCAGGGAGCGGCGCGCCAGCAGATCCGCATCGTCGGCTCCTCGACCGTCTATCCCTTCACCCGCGCAGTGGCGGAGCGGTTCGGCCAGGCCAACGCGCGGTTCGCAGCGCCGATCGTCGAGTCGACCGGCACCGGCGGCGGCATCAACCAATTCTGCAGCGGCGTCGGCGCGCACACGCCGGACATCGTCAACGCCTCGCGCCGGATGAAGCCGGGCGAGCTCGAGGCCTGCCACCGCAACGGCGTCAACCAGGTGATCGAGGTTCCGGTCGGCATCGACGGGCTCACCCTGATCGAATCGGCGCAGCGCCCGACCGGGTTCCGGCTCACCGTCCGCGACATCTACGTCGCGCTCGCGGCCAATCCGTTCGGCCGGCCGCAGACCGCTCGGACGTGGCGCGACGTCAATCCCTCGCTCCCCGACGTGCCGATCCGAGTCTACGGTCCGCCGCCGACCTCGGGGACGCGCGACAGCTTCGCCGAGCTGATCCTCGAGAAGGGCTGCGACACCGACCCCGCGATGCAGCAGCTCAAGCAGCAGGATCCGGATCGCCACAAGCAGGTCTGCACTCAGCTGCGCGAGGACGGCGCCTGGGTCGAGGCGGGCGAGGACGACAACCTCCTCGTCCAGCGCGTTTCGGACAACCGGGGGTGGCTCGGCGTGCTCGGCTACAATTTCCTTCAGGAGAACCGGGAGCGCGTGCGGGGCATTCCGATCGGCGGAATCGAGCCGGCGCCCGAGACGATCTCGAACCTTTCCTATCCGGGGGCGCGCCAGCTCTACATCTACGTCAAGGGCGAGCATATGGACGCGATCCCGGGCGTCCGCGAGTTCCTCGCCGAATATGCCCGCGGCTGGGGGCCGGGCGGCTACCTCACCCAGATGGGCATGATCCCCTCCGCGCCCGAGGTCAGGGCGCGCGCGGAGGAGCAGGTGCGCAACCCGCGCCCGCTCAGCGCCGGCGACCTCGGCTAGGGCGACCGCGCGGCGGGCGGAGGCGCGGGCATGACCTCGCTGTGGACGGTCGTCCTGGTCGTGCTCGGGCTGGGCCTCGTCGCCTGGTTTGCGGCGCGGGCCAAGGCGGCCGCTTTCGCCGCGGCCGGGCGCCGGCCGCATTCGCTGCCGGCCTATCACGGCTGGTACGTGGCGCTGTGGGCGCTGGTCCCGGCGCTGCTGTTCCTCGCGGTGTGGAACAACCTCTCGGCGGGCTTCGTCCACCAGTCGGTGATGGCGAGCCCCGAGGCGGCGGGGCTGCCGGCGTTCGACATGCAAAGGAACGCGGTCCTCGCCGAGGCCCGCGCGCTGGCGACCGGGAGCGTCCAGGTGGCGTTCAATCCGCAGGCGCACCAGATCGCGCCGGTCTACGCCGAGGCGCTGCGCTTCTATTCGGCGATCGGGCTCGCCGCCGCGCTGGTGATCGGCTTTGCCGGCGGCGGCCTGGCCTTCACCCGCCTCTCCCCCCAGTTCCGCGCCCGCACCCGGGTCGAGCGGCTGGTGATGGCGGTGCTGCTGATCGCCTCGCTGATCGCGGTGCTGACGACGCTCGGGATCGTGCTGTCGCTGCTGTTCGAATCGCTGCGCTTCTTCTCGATGGTGAGCCCGGTCGACTTCCTGTTCGGGACCAGCTGGAGCCCGCAGATGGCGATCCGCGCGGACCAGGCGGGCTCGTCCGGCGCGTTCGGCGCGGTGCCCCTGTTCTGGGGCACCATCTTCATCGGCGCGATCATCGCGATGATCGTCGCCATCCCGCTCGGCCTGCTCTCGGCCATCTATCTCACCCAATATGCGCGGCCCGCGGTGCGGCGCTGGATGAAGCCGATCCTGGAAGTGCTCGCCGGCGTGCCGACCGTCGTCTACGGCTATTTCGCGGCGCTGACCGTCGCGCCGGCGGTGCGGGACTTCGGCCTGTCGCTCGGCCTTTCCGCCTCGTCGGAATCGGCGCTCGCGGCGGGCCTCGTGATGGGGATCATGATCATCCCCTTCGTCTCCTCGATGGCCGACGATTCGCTCGCCGCGGTGCCCCAGGCGATGCGCGACGGGTCGCTGGCGATGGGCGCCACCACCTCGGAGACGATCCGCAAGGTCCTGGTGCCCGCCGCCCTCCCCGGCGTCGTGGGCGGCGTGCTGCTCGCCGTCAGCCGGGCGATCGGCGAGACGATGATCGTGGTGATGGCCGCGGGCCTTGCCGCCAACCTCACCGCCAACCCGTTCGAGAGCGTCACGACGGTGACCACCCAGATAGTGATGCTGCTCACCGGGGACCAGGAGTTCGACAGCCCCAAGACGCTCGCCGCTTTCGCGCTCGGCCTGGTGCTGTTCCTGGTGACGCTGGCGCTCAACATCGTCGCGCTGCGCGTCGTCAAGAAATATCGCGAAGCCTATGAGTGACGCCGCCCGCCATGCCCCGCGGCCGACCGACTGGAACGGCGAGCCGATGCAGCGCCGCATCCGCCGCCGCTACGCCGCCGAGCGCCGCTTCCGGCTGCTCGGCCTCGCCGCGGTGCTGCTCTCCGCCGGCTTCCTCGCCTTCCTGCTGGTCACCATGCTCGGCAAGGGGATTACCGGCTTCGTCCGCGCGGAGGTCCGGCTCGAGGTCGCCGGAGCGCCCGCCGGCGCCGACTTCGAGCGGCTGCTCGGCGAGGCCGCGCAGGCGCAGTACGGCGGGGGCGGGCGGCAGCTGTTTTCCGAAGCCGCCTGGCTGAGCCTCCGCGGCCAGATCGAGGGCGAGAGCGGCCCGATCACGGCCTGGCTGCCGGCCGCGAGCCCGATCGACCAGGCCGCCAAGGGCGAGAGCAGCGCCGAAGCCGAGGCGCTCTACGCGCGGCTCGCCGAGCGGGACGCGGTGCGCACCGCGTTCAACACCACCTTCCTAACCGGCTCGGACGCGACCGACCCGGCCGCGGTGGGCATCTGGGGCGCGTTCAAGGGCTCGCTGCTGACGATGATCGTGACGCTGCTGCTGGCCTTTCCGGTGGGCGTGCTCGCCGCCGTCTACCTGGAGGAATATGCGCCGCGGAACCGCTGGACCGACGCCATCGAGGTCTCGATCAACAATCTCGCGGCGGTGCCGTCGATCATCTTCGGGCTGCTCGGCCTCGCCGTCTTCCTCAACTTCATGCACCTGCCGCGCTCGGCGCCGCTGGTCGGCGGCATCACGCTCGCGCTGATGACGATGCCGGTGATCGTCATCGCCGGGCGCAACGCGGTGAAGGCGGTGCCCCCCTCGATCCGGGACGCGGCGCTGGGCGTCGGCGCGTCCAAGGTCCAGGTCGTCTTCCATCACGTGCTGCCGCTGGCGCTGCCGGGGATCCTCACCGGCACGATCATCGGCATGGCCCGGGCGCTCGGCGAGACGGCGCCGCTGCTGATGATCGGCATGCGCGCCTTCGTCGCGACGCCCCCCGGGGGGATCGCCGACCCCGCGACCGTCCTTCCGGTCCAGATCTTCCTCTGGTCGGACGAGGTCAGCCGCGGCTTCGTCGAGAAGACCTCGGCGGCGATCATCGTCCTGCTCGTCTTCCTGCTGGCGATGAACGGCGTGGCCATCTACCTCCGCAACAGGTTCGAGAAACGCTGGTGATGACTTCCGACACTCCCAAGATGACGGCGCGGAACGTCAGCGTCTGGTACGGCGACAAGAAGGCCGTCTCGGACGTGTCGATCGATATCGGCCGCGAGCACGTCACCGCCTTCATCGGCCCCTCGGGCTGCGGCAAGTCGACCTTCCTGCGCGCGTTCAACCGGATGAACGACACCATCCCCTCGGCGCGCGTCGAAGGGCAGATCGAGCTCGACGGCGAGGACATTTACGCCTCCTCGATGGACGTCGTGCAGCTGCGCGCGCGGGTCGGCATGGTGTTCCAGAAGCCGAACCCGTTCCCAAAGTCGATCTACGAGAATGTCGCCTACGGGCCGCGCATCCACGGCCTCGCCACCGGCAAGGCCGAGCTCGACGCGATCGTCGAGCGCTCGCTCCGCCGCGCCGGCCTGTGGGACGAGGTCAAGGAACGGCTCGCGGAGAGCGGCACCGCACTCTCCGGCGGCCAGCAGCAGCGCCTGTGCATCGCCCGCGCGATCGCCGTCGATCCCGAGGTGATCCTGATGGACGAGCCCGCCTCGGCGCTCGATCCGATCGCCACCGCCAAGATCGAGGAGCTGATCCACGAGCTGCGCGGCGCCTATGCGATCGTGATCGTCACCCACAATATGCAGCAGGCCGCGCGCGTGTCGCAGCGCACCGCCTTCTTCCACCTCGGCGAGCTGGTCGAATATGGCGACACATCCGACCTGTTCACCAACCCCCGGGTGCAGCGCACCAAGGACTACATCACCGGCCGCTACGGCTGAGAAGGGCAGGCACATGCAGGGTGGCAGCGGACACACCGTCAAGGCGTTCGACGAGGATCTCGACCAGCTTCGCGCGCTGATCAGCCAGATGGGCGGCATCGCCGAGAATGCGATCCGCGAATCGATGCGCTGCCTGATGCAGCGGGACGCCGAGGCGGCGCGGACCGTCGTCGAGGACGACAAGAAGCTCGACGCGCTCGAGGCCGAGGCGGAGCGCGGCGTCGTCCGGCTCATCGCGCTGCGCGCGCCGATGGCGGACGACCTGCGCGACGTCGTCGCCGCGCTCAAGATCGCCGGCGTCGTCGAGCGGATCGGCGACTATGCCAAGAACATCGCCAAGCGGGTCCAGCTGCTCGAGGACCGCGGCCGCATCGAGCCGCTGTCGATGCTCCCGGAGATGGCCCGGGTCGCGGCCGAGATGGTGCACAACGCGCTCGACGCCTTCGTCCAGCGCGACGCCGCCAAGGCGGAGAGCGTCTGCGCCCGCGACCAGACGCTCGACGACTTCTACAATTCGATCTTCCGCGCCCTCCTCACCTTCATGATGGAAAATCCCCAGAACATCACCGAGGCCGCCCACCTCTTGTTCGTCGCGCGCAACCTGGAGCGGATCGGCGACCATGCCACCAACATCGCCGAAATGGTCTGGTTCGCCGCCACCGGCGAGCGCATGGCCGAGCGCGCGCGCGGCCACGACCCGTCCGACCCGCAGTGACGAAGGCGAGGCTCCTCCTCGTCGAGGACGATCCCGCGCTGAGCGAGCTGCTTCGCTTCCACTTCGGCCGGGCGGAGTTCGAGGTGACCGCCACCGCCGACGGGGAGCAGGCGCTGCTGCTCGCCGAGGAGACCCCCCCCGATATCGTCATCCTCGACTGGATGATCGAAGGCGTGTCGGGGATCGAGGTCTGCCGCCGCCTCCGCCGCCGCGCCGCCACCGCCAACGTGCCGATCATCATGGTCACCGCCCGCGGCGAGGAGGCGGACCGCATCCGCGGCCTCGAGACGGGCGCGGACGATTATGTCACCAAGCCGTTCAGCCCGCGCGAGCTGGTGGCGCGCGTCGGCGCCGTGCTGCGCCGGGTCCGCCCCGCGCTCGCCGGCGGCCAGCTCGCCTACGGCGACCTCGAGCTCGATTCGGCAAGCCACAAGGTGCGCCGCGGCGGCAGGCCGGTGAACCTCGGCCCGACCGAGTTCCGCCTCCTTCGCCACCTGATCGAGCACCCCGGCCGCGTCTTCTCGCGGGAAAAGCTGCTCGACGCGGTCTGGCCGCACGACAGCGACATCGAGCTCAGGACGATCGACGTCCACATCCGCCGGCTGCGCAAGGCGCTGAACGAAGGCGGCAAGCCCGACCTCATCCGGACCGTCCGCTCGGCCGGCTACGCGCTCGACGCCGGAGACTGAGCCGCCGCGGCTCGTGCCGGGTCCGAGGCTAGCTCGCCGCCCAGGCCCGCATCGCCTCGAACGCCAGGAAAAGGAGGAAGCCGGCGGTCGCCGCGGCGATGAGGCGCATCGCGCGGCGGTAGAG
>JALYHK010000059.1 GCA_030776605.1 Pseudomonadota bacterium | reverse complement strand
GCCGCGCCCGCTCGCTCGCCGCGCTGCGCCGCGCCCGCGAGAAGGAAAAGCGCCATCACCAGCAGGCCGGCCCGGCCGCCAAGCAGGTCCGCGACGTCGTCGTGCCCGAAGCGATCACCGTCCAGGAGCTCGCCAACCGCATGGCCGAGCGCGGCGCCGATCTGGTCAAAGCGCTGTTCAAGATGGGCATGGTCGTGACCCTCACCCAGACCATCGATCAGGACACCGCCGAGCTTCTCGTCACCGACTTCGGCCACAAGGTGAAGCGGGTCAGCGAAGCCGACGTCGACATCCAGACCGAGACCGACGTCGATCCGCCCGAGACGCTGAAGCCGCGGCCGCCGGTGGTGACGATCATGGGCCATGTCGATCACGGCAAGACCTCGCTGCTCGACGCCATCCGCGGCGCCAACGTCGTCGCCGGCGAGGCGGGCGGCATTACCCAGCATATCGGCGCCTATCAGGTGGCGCTTCCCGACAAATCGAAGATCACCTTCCTCGACACGCCGGGCCACGAGGCGTTCACCGAAATGAGGGCGCGCGGCGCCAACGTCACCGACATCGTCATCCTGGTGGTCGCCGCAGACGACGGCCTCAAGCCGCAGACGGTGGAAGCGATCAACCACACCAGGGCGGCCGGCGTGCCGATGATCGTCGCGATCAACAAGATCGACAAGCCGGGCGCCAACCCGCAGAAGGTGCGCGAGGAGCTGCTCCAGCACGAAGTGGTCGTCGAGGACATGGGCGGCGACGTCCAGGACGTCCAAGTGTCGGCGCTGAAGAAGACGAACCTGGACCGCATGCTCGAGGCGATCGCCCTCCAGGCCGAGATCCTCGAGCTGAAGGCGAATCCGGAGCGCAGCGCGGAAGGGACGGTGATCGAGGCGAAGCTCGACAAGGGCCGCGGCCCGCTCGCCACCGTGCTCGTCCAGCGCGGCACGCTTCGCGTCGGCGACGTGTTCGTCGTCGGTGCGATCGCCGGCAAGGTCCGCGCGATGATCGACGACAAGGGCCGTCAGGTGAAGGAGGCCGGGCCCTCGGTCCCGGTCGAGGTGCTCGGCCTGTCGGGCGTGCCCTCGGCGGGCGACACCCTCACCGTCGTCGAGAATGAGGCACGCGCACGCGAGGTGGCCGAATACCGCCAGGGGCTGCTCGACCGCAAGCGCACGGCGACAGCGCCGGTCAGCCTCGAGAACATGTTCGCGTCGAAAGCGTCGACCACGAAGGAGTTCCCGCTGGTCGTCAAGGCCGACGTCCAAGGCTCGGTCGAGGCCATCGTCAACGCCCTCAACCGCATCTCGACCGAGGACATCAAGGCGCGGATCCTCCATTCCGGAGTCGGCGCGATCACCGAGAGCGACGTCGTCCTCGCGCAGGCGAGCGGCGCGCCGATCATCGGCTTCAACGTCCGTCCGAACGCCAAGGCGCGCGAGATCGCCGAGCGCAGCGGCGTCGAGTTCCGCTACTACGACGTCATCTACCACCTCACCGACTGGGTGAAGTCGGCGATGGCGGGCGAGCTCGGACCCGAGATCGTCGAGACGGTGCTCGGCCGTGCCGAGGTCAAGGAGGTCTTCCCGGCCGGCAAGAAGGACAAGGCGGCCGGCCTGCTGGTTCTCGAGGGCGTAATCCGCAAGGGGCTGCATGCGCGGCTCACCCGCGAGGACGTCATCGTCTCCAAGACGACGATTTCCTCGCTGCGCCGGTTCAAGGACGACGTCGCCGAAGTGCGCGCCGGCCTCGAATGCGGCGTGCTCCTCGCCGACACCAACGACATCAAGCCGGGCGACCATCTCGAAGTCTTCGAGGTCGAGGAGCGCGAGCGCACGCTTTAATTCGGAACAGGAAATGCGATGCTGACGTCTCTCCTGCTCGCTGCCGCTGCTTCTGCGCACCATCCCTGCCTCGGCGACTTTGTTCATCGGGGCAGCACGGGCGAGATGTCGGTCGGGGCGCGAATTCGGAGTGAGCCCGATTACGCCGAGATCCTTTTCTCCGATCACGGCAACATTCAGTCCCCCTCACTGCAGTGGGAACCACGGAGCTTGACGATCATCGACCAACACGACGGATCGAGCATCGTCTTGGTGTGCGACGAGGGCGCAGCGACGCTCGTGCTGCCGTCAGATGAATATCAGCGAGCTCGTACGTTTCGTATGGAGAGGACGAGCGGATCGCTGTGGCAAGTTGCCGAACGTGAAGGTTGGCTTGAGCCCGACGAGTAATGGCCCGCCACAACGAAACGCCCGAAGGCCGCTCCGTGCGCCTGCTGCGCGTCGGCGAGCAGGTCCGCCATGCGCTGTCCGACGTGCTCGCGCGCGATCAGGTGCACGACCAGGTTCTGGCGAGTCACAGCGTCTCGGTGACGGAAGTGCGGATGTCGCCGGACCTGAGGCACGCCACCGTTTTCGTGAAGCCGCTGCTCGGCGCCGACGAGGCGGAGGTGCTCGCCGCGCTCCGGCGCAACGTGCGGTACCTGCGCGGCGAGGTGTCGCGTCGGGTCAACACCAAATATGCCGCGCAGTTGAAGTTCGTCCCCGACGAAAGCTTCGACGAAGGCAGCCACATCGACCGCCTGCTGCGCGACCCCAAGGTGGCGCGGGACCTCGACGGCGGCAGCGACGATTAGCCCCGCTCGCGATGGCGCCTGAAACGCTGGCCTTCGAAATCGGCACCTGGCTGATCCCGTTGGTCTTCGCGATCGTGCTCCACGAAATCTCCCACGGCTGGGTCGCCAACGCCTTCGGCGATCCGACCGCGAAGCGCGGCTCGGCCGCCTGAGCCCGAACCCGCTGCGCGACGTCGATCCGATCGGCACCGTGGGCCTGCCGCTGATGCTCGCGGTCTCGGGCGCGCCGGTGTTCGGCTGGGCCAAGCCGGTGCCGGTGGTGGCGCAAAGAATGCGGAACCCGCGGCTCCACATGATGCTGGTCGCGCTCGCCGGCCCTGGCATGAACCTTGCGCTGGGGCTCGCCGCCGCTTTCGCCTTGGCGGGAGCGCTGGCGCTGGTCGAGGCGCCGAGCGCGGGCAACCTGTTCCTCCTCGCCAACCTTGAGAATTTCATCGTCATCAACGTCTTCCTCGCCGTGTTCAACCTGCTGCCGATCCCGCCGTTCGACGGCGGGCATGTCGTCGAAGGGCTGCTGCCGCGGCCGCTCGCCCGCCGCTATGCAGCGCTCGGCCGCTACGGCTTCGCGATCCTGATCGTGATGCTCGTCCTGCTGCCGATGCTGGCGCCGGAGGCGAATGTCGTGCGCGCCGTGGTGGTGCCGCCGGTGGCGGCGCTGATCGGGCTCTTCGCCTCGCTGGCGGGGATCCGCTAGCGGCGCGCGGCGGACGCGCTAGAGTAGCGGGCGATGGCCAAGCTCTATTTCTACTACGCCTCGATGAACGCCGGCAAATCGACGGTGCTGCTCCAGGCCGACTTCAACTATCGCGAGCGGGGGATGCAGACGATGCTGTGGACGGCGGCGCTCGACCACCGCGCCGGCGTCGGGACCATCGCTTCGCGGATCGGCCTCGCCGCCGACGCCAACGTCTTCGAGCCGGGGACCGACATGTTCCGCGCCGTCGAGGAGGAGGTGAAGAAGCGCAAGGTCGACTGCATCCTGATCGACGAGGCGCAGTTCCTGAGCCGCGCGCAGGTGTTCCAGCTCGCCGCGGTCTGCGACGAGGTCGGCATCCCGGTCCTCGCCTACGGCCTCAGGACTGACTTCCAGGCCAACCTCTTCGAGGGCAGCGCCAATCTGCTCGCGCTTGCGGACACGCTCGTCGAGCTGAAGGCGATCTGCGAATGCGGGCGCAAGGCGACGATGAACCTTAGGGTCGACGAGGACGGGCGCGCGGTGGCTGCGGGCGAGCAGACGGAGATCGGCGGCAACGACCGCTACATTGCGCTGTGCCGCCGCCACTTCAGCGCAAAGCTGAAGGAGGCGAGGCAGCGCCAGCTGAACCTCAAGCTGCCGATCGAGGCGCGGCCGCACGGCTGATGCACGGCTGGCTGGTCATCGACAAGCCGGTCGGGCCCGGATCGACGCGGATCGTCTCTGCGGTGAAGCGGGCGCTGCGGGAGGGCGGCTGCCCAAAGGTGAAGGTCGGCCATGGCGGAACGCTCGATCCATTGGCAAGCGGCGTGCTGCCGGTGGCGCTCGGCGAGGCCACCAAGCTCGCGGGGCGGATGCTGAATGCCGACAAGGTCTACGACTTCACCCTCGCCTTCGGCACCGAAACCGACACGCTCGACGCCGAAGGCGAGGCGGTGGCGCGCTCGGAGCGGCGCCCGACGCTCGCCGAGATCGAGGCGGCGCTCCCCCGCTTCACCGGCGAGATAGAGCAGGCGCCTCCCGCCTTTTCGGCCCTGAAAGTGGAGGGGAAGAGGGCCTATGATCTCGCCCGCGAAGGCCGCGCGCCGGAAATGAAGACGCGGCGGGTGACGGTTCGGGAGCTCTCCGTTCGGTCCGAGCGAAGTCGAGGCGCGAACCGATCGTCTTCCCTCCAGCGGATCACGCTCCGCGCCCGCGTCTCCAAGGGGACCTACATACGCTCGCTCGCCCGCGACATCGCGCACGCCCTTGATACGGTGGGGCACGTCACCATGTTGAGGCGTCTCAAGGCCGGCCCGTTCACGCTCGAATCGGCGATTTCTCTGGACAAACTGGGCGAACTCGCTACAGCGCGCCGGCTTGAACAGGCACTCTTGCCGCTGACGGCGGGGCTGGACGACATCCCGGCTCTTCCCGTTACCCCCGACCAGGCAAGGCTGCTCCGCGAGGGGCGGAAATTGGTCGGGATCGCCGCCAGGCCAGGGCTCCATCTTGCGACCGACGCGTCTGTTCCGGTTGCGCTTGTGGAGCTTGTCGGAGCCGAGCTCCGGGTGGTCCGCGGCTTCAACCTGTGAAGAGGGAGTTTGACGATGTCGGTGACCGCCGAGCGCAAGCAGGAAATCATCAACGACAATGCCGTCGGCAAGGGCGACACCGGATCCCCCGAGGTCCAGGTCGCGATCCTGACCGAGCGGATCAACAATCTGACCGAGCACTTCAAGACTCACGCCAAGGACAACCACAGCCGGCGGGGGCTGTTGATGCTGGTCAACAAGCGCCGCTCGCTCCTCGATTATCTGAGGAGAAAGGACGCGGACCGCTACACCGCCCTGATCGCGAAGCTCGGCCTTCGCAAGTGACAACAAGGGGCGCTCCGCGGAGCGCCCTTTTTGTCATCCCGGCGCAAGCCGGGACCCACCTTCTTCTAATCGAGAACGAAGAGCGAGGAAGGTGGACCCCGGATCAAGTCCGGGGTGACGGAAGAGGAGCAATTCGGCTGCTCTTCCAGGGCCATTTTCGGCCCACTCACGGGAGCAGAGGCTCCCATTTGCAGGCCCCCCGCGGCATCTGGCCCTGGGGCGTTGAAGGAAAAGACGAATGTTCGACATGAAGAAAGTAGAGATGGAGTGGGGCGGAAAGACCCTCACTCTCGAGACGGGCCGCGTCGCCCGCCAAGCCGACGGCGCGGTGCTCGCGACCCTCGGCGAGACCATGGTGCTGTGCGCCGTCACCGCCGCCAAGGCCGTCAAGCCGGGACAGGACTTCTTCCCGCTGACCGTCCACTATCAGGAAAAATTCTCATCGGCCGGCCGCATCCCCGGCGGCTTCTTCAAGCGGGAGCGCGGAGCCACCGAGAAGGAAACGCTGACCAGCCGCCTCATCGATCGGCCGATAAGGCCGTTGTTTCCGGAGGGATTCTACAATGAGGTGCTCGTCATCGCCCAGGTGATGTCCTACGACGGCGAGAACGAGCCCGACATCGTCGCGATGATTGCCGCCTCGGCCGCCCTCACCCTCTCCGGCATCCCGTTCATGGGCCCGATCGCCGGCGCCCGCATCGGCTATGTCGACGGCGACTATGTGCTCAACCCCTCGCTCGACCAGCTCCGCGACGGCGCCCTCGACCTGATGGTCGCCGGCACCCACCAGGCGGTGATGATGGTCGAATCGGAAGCCAAGGAGCTTTCCGAGGAGGTGATGCTCGGCGGCGTGATGTTCGCCCACCGCGAATGCAAGAAGGTGATCGAGGCGATCGTCCGGCTCGCCGAACAGGCCGCCAAGGACCCCTGGGAGCTCGCCCCGCAGGAGGACCAGGCCGAGATCAAGCGCAGGCTGCGCGAGCTCATCGGCGAGGACATCGCCGCCGCTTACGCGACCACCGACAAGGGCAGCCGCCGCGAGCAGCTCGACGCCGCCCGCGAAAAGGCGAGGCAAGCCTTCGCCGAGGCCGAGCCGCAGCAGCAGATGGCGGCGATGAAGCTGGTCAAGAAGCTCGAGGCCGAGATCGTCCGCGGCGCCATCCTGAAGGAGGGCCGGCGGATCGACGGGCGCGACACCAGGACGGTGCGCCCGATCGAGGCCCAGGTCGGCTTCCTGCCGCGCACCCACGGCTCGGCGATCTTCACCCGCGGCGAGACGCAGGCGATCTGCACCACGACGCTCGGCACCAAGGACAGCGAGCAGATGATCGACGGCCTCACCGGCCTGTCCTACGAGCGCTTCATGCTCCACTATAATTTCCCGCCCTATTCGGTGGGCGAGGTGGGGCGGTTCGGGCCTCCCGGGCGGCGCGAGGTCGGCCACGGCAAGCTCGCCTGGCGGGCGCTCCACCCGGTGCTGCCCGACCACGAGGAGTTCCCCTACACGGTCCGCATCCTCTCCGACATCACCGAGTCCAACGGCTCCTCGTCGATGGCCACGGTGTGCGGCGGCAGCCTCGCACTGATGGACGCGGGCGTGCCGATCGCGCGGCCGGTCTCGGGCATCGCCATGGGCCTGATCAAGGAGGGCGACGAGTTCGCCGTCATCTCCGACATCCTCGGCGACGAGGACCATCTGGGCGACATGGACTTCAAGGTCGCCGGCACGTCCGAAGGCATCACCTCGCTGCAGATGGACATCAAGATCGCCGGCATCACCGAGGAGATCATGAGGACGGCGCTCGACCAGGCCAAGGAAGGCCGCGCCCACATCCTCGGCGAGATGGCCAAGGCGATCGGCGGGGTGCGCTCGGAGCTTTCGGCCCACGCGCCGCGGATCGAGACGATGCAGATCGACAAGGCCAAGATCCGCGACGTCATCGGCACCGGCGGCAAGGTGATCCGAGAGATCGTCGCCGAGACCGGCGCCAAGGTCGACATCGACGACGAGGGCGTGATCAAGATCAGCTCGTCCGACCCCAAGC
>JALYHK010000058.1:661-7264 GCA_030776605.1 Pseudomonadota bacterium | reverse complement strand
GGCCAAATCCGATCAGGCGAGGCTTTCGAGGATCGTCACATTGGCGAGCCCGCCGCCCTCGCACATCGTCTGCAGGCCATAGCGCTTGCCCCGGCGCTTCAGCGCGTGGAGGAGCGTCGCCATCAGCTTGGTGCCGCTCGCGCCGAGCGGATGCCCGAGCGCGATCGCGCCGCCGTTGACGTTGAGCCGAACGGGATCGGCGCCGGTCTCGCGGAGCCAGGCGAGCGGCACCGGCGCGAACGCCTCATTGACCTCGTAGAGGTCGATGTCGGCGATCGCCATGCCCGCGCGATCGAGCGCCCGCTTCGTCGCCGGGATCACCTCCTCGAGCATGATCACCGGATCGCCGCCGGTCACCGTCAGATTGACCATCCGGGCCATCGGCGTCAGCCCGTGCGCCTTCAGCCCCGCCGCCGAGACGACCAGCACGCTCGAGGCGCCGTCGCAGATCTGGGAGGCGTTGGCGGCGCTGATCTTGCCGCCCTTCTTGAGCGGCTGAACCGCCGCGATCGCCTCAAGGCTGGCGTCGTATCTGATCCCCTCGTCGGTGGTGTGGAGCGCTCTGGTCCCGTCCTCGAGCGCGATCTCGAGCGGCACGATCTCCTCCTCGAAGGCCCCGTCCTCGCTGGCGCGGGCCGCCTTGCGGTGGCTCTCCAGCGCGAAGGCGTCGAGCTCCTCTTTGCGGAACTGGTACTTCTCGGCGATCATCTCGGCGCCGGTGAACTGGCTGAACATCGCCACGCCGAACCGCTCCTGGATCCGCTTGGAGAATGGGCCGGTGCCGATGCCATGCTGCATGGGCAGCGTGAAGGGGAGGCCCATCGGCACCCGCGTCATCGACTCGACGCCGGCCGCGATCACCACGTCTTGGGTGCCGCTCATCACCGCCTGCGCGGCGAACTGCACCGCCTGCTGCGAGGATCCGCACTGGCGATCGATGGTGACGGCGGGCACGGAGGTCGGCAGCGAGGAGGCGAGGACGGCGTTGCGGCCGATATGGAAGCTCTGCTCGCCCGCCTGCCCGACGCAGCCCATGATCACGTCCTCGACCGCCGCGGGATCGACGCGGGCGCGATCGACCACCGCGTCGAGCACCTCGGCGGCCATGTCGGCCGGGTGCCAGTCCTTGAGCGCGCCCCCCTTTCGGCCGCCGGCGGTTCGCGCGGCGGCGACGATATAGGCTTCGGCCATGGCGGGGGCGCTCCTTACGCTAACGTAAGGCGGGCTCTAGGGCGCGCTAGGTCTCTCTGCAACCGCGGAAGCTCAATGTGAACGGCTGGAAACGCCGGCCCCACGCGCCGCTGGCCGAAACACATCCCAATTGACCTCGTCGGTGAACTGCATCGCGACCAGCGGAAGCAGCAGCAGGAACGCCGTCGCCCCCAGCCCATTATCCTCCAAGCGCCCATGCCCCGCATTTCCCCCTGTTCCACGCTCTTTGCCATTGCCATGCCCCGATACATGGGTGAGGCTCGGACCATGGCTCATGCGGCCGCTGAGCGGCACGAGCAACTCCTGAGGTTTCGCTGAAAAATGGAAGCCGGCAGCTTTCGCTTCGATCGCTTTGTTCTCGACCCGCGCGAGCGGCGGCTCAGCCGTGACGGCGTGTCGGTGGAGCTGAGCGCGCGCTATCTCGATGCCTTGGCGCTCCTGGTGGGCGAGCAAGGCAGGCTGATCGCCAAGGACCGCTTCCTGGACGAGGTCTGGCGAGGCGTCCCCGTCACCGACGAGGCGCTGACCCAATGCATCAGCGCGCTGCGCCGGCAGCTCGGCGACAACGCCGCAAGCCCCCGCTTCATCGAGACGGTTCCCAAGCACGGCTATCGCTTCATCGCCCCCGTGGAACAGGTCGGGGTTGAAGCGGGTACCGGCGCGGCGTGGCCGGCCCGATCGGCTTCCGAGAACCGCTATTCCTGGCGGCAGTTTCTCCTGCTTGGGCTCGCCGGGACCCTCGGCGGCGGGGCCGCCGGCATCTTCGGCGGCCTGTTCTACGGCTTTGTCGGGGGCTCGCAGCCGCTCGAGCCGGGCGTGGGCGCGGCGTCCGTGCTCATCGTCCTCGTCTGCGTCACCGCGGCGGTGGCGCTGATCGGCGCCGCCGGCGTCGCTTTCGGCATAGCCGCGGCCGGCTTCGCCTCGGCGCCGCGGTGGCTGTGGAGCGCGATCGGCGGCGCATCCGGGGGCCTCGTCGTCGGGGCAGTCGTCAAGCTTCTCGGCCTCGACGCGTTCGAGCTCCTGTTCGGCCAGTCGCCCGGCGACATCACCGGGGCGGCGGAGGGCGCGCTGCTCGGCGGCGCCGTCGGCTTCGGCGCATGGCTGGCGGACCGCGGAAGCGCTCCCCGCTCCCTCCGACGCGGCATCGCTGCCGCAGCGCTGGCCGGCAGCGCCGCCGGCATCCTCATCGCGCTGCTCGGCGGACGGCTGATGGGCGGCAGCCTCGACCTGCTCGCCAGCCACTTCCCCGATTCGCGGCTGCGACTGGATCGGATCGGCGCCCTCTTCGGCGAGAGCGGCTTCGGCCCTGTCACCCAGGCGGTGACCGGCGGCATCGAGGGCCTCCTCTTCGCCGCCTGCATCGTAGGCGCGATGATGATCGCGCGGCGGAGGTTGCGCGGGCGCTCTTAACAGCCAAGTAGAAGCTATTCACTGGCCGCTCAGGCGCAGCGGCGATAAGAACGGCTGGGCTGCGGAGGGCGATATGGCGGACAACATCTTCACCAGGCACCCCGGCGAAGTGGGCGAGACCTACGGCGAGCACTTCCGCAGCGCCGGCGGCTTCGGCCTCAGGATGCTGGCGGGCGGCCTCGCCTGCCTCGTCCACGCGGTCTTTCCCTTCTGGTTCATCCACACCGGCAGCCGCACGATGGACGCTCTCCATCGCCGGATGACGAGGCGCCGGCTGGCCGCCGACCTCGAGCGCCACCCGATCATCTAGCCTCTCGATCCCGATCCAGCCTGCCGCTCCTCAGCGGCCGAGCCTCAGCTTCCTGCGGTCGGCAAGGATGGCGCGGGCCGCGTTGTGGCCGGGCGCGCCAGTGACGCCGCCGCCCGGGTGCGCCCCCGAGCCGCACAGGTAGAGGCCCGGAAGGGGCATCCGATAGTCGGCGTGGCCGAGCATCGGCCGCGCGGAAAAGAGCTGGTCGAGGCTCATCTTGCCGTGGAAGATGTCGCCGCCGACGAGGCCGAAGCGGCGTTCGAGGTCGAGCGGCGACAGCGCGGACCGGGCGATCACCGAGGCGGCGAAGCCGGGGGCGTAGCGCTCCACGGTCGCCACCACATGGTCCGCCGCCTCGTCGCGCCGCGCGTCCCAGCCGCCTTCGACTTCATAGGGAAAGTGCTGGCAGAAGAGGCTGGCAACGTGCGCGCCCGGCGGAGCGAGGCTGTCGTCGAGGGTCGATGGGATCACCATCTCGACGATCGGCTCGTCCGACCAGGGGCCGGCGCGGGCGCTTAGGAAGGCGCGGTCCATGTAGCCGAGCGACGGAGCGAGCACGATCCCGGCGGTGAGGTGATCGCCGGGCTCGGGCAGGCTGGCGAAGCGCGGCAGCTCGGAAAGGGCGACGTTCATCCGGAAGGTCGCCGACTCGCTCGCCCAGCCCTCCATCCGCCGCGCGACTTCCGGCGGGACGGCGCCGGCGGGGAGCAGCTTGCCGAACAGCAGCTTCGGATTGACGCCAGCCGCCACCGCCCCCGCGCGATAGGGCGTCCCTCCCGCCACCGCGCCCGCCGCCCTTCCACGCTCCACGATCACCTCCTCGACCGGCGCCTCCAGCACGATGTCCACCCCCTGCTCCCGGCACGCCCGCGCCATCGCCTGGGTGATCGCGCCCATGCCGCCGATCGCGTGGCCCCAGGCGCCCGGCACGCCCGCCGCCTCGCCGAACATGTGGTGGAGGAGGACATAGGCCGAGCCCGGCGTCTCGGGGCTGGCGTAATTGCCCACCACCGCGTCGAACCCGAACAGCGCCTGGACCAGTTCGGTCGTGAAGTAGCGGCGGAGGATGCCGGCGGCGGACTTGGTGAAGAAGTCGAGCAGATGTCGCTGCGCCTCGATCGGCAGCCTCCCCACACCGGCGCCGAGCTTCACCAGCGCGAGGAGATCCAAGAGCCCGCCGCCGGCGTTCGGCGGGGCGCGCAGGAGCCATTGACGGAGCACCGCGACCACCGCCTCGAGCGCCCGCGCATAATCATCATAGGCTTCGGCGTCGGCGGGGGAGTGGCGGGCGATCTCGCGCCGCGTCAGACCGCCGCGCCCGGCCATGATATGGTCGCCGCGCTCGGTCGGCAGGAAATTGTCGATCTTGCGGAGCACGACCTCGAGGCCGTGGGCGTCGAGCCGCATGTCGGCAATGATCTTCGGGTTGAGCAGGCTGACCGTATAGCTCGCCGTCGAGTTGCGGAAGCCGGGAGCGAACTCCTCGGTCACCGCCGCCCCGCCGACCGTGCCGCGCGCTTCGAGCACCGTCACCTTGAGCCCCGCGTCGGCGAGATAGAAGGCGCAGACGAGGCCGTTATGGCCCGCGCCGATGATCAGGACGTCGCTGTCGCGCTGCGCCATCGGCGACGTCTATGCTGGCCTTGGCCGCGGCTGTCGAGCATGAGGCGGCGATGGAGATTCGCGATCCGGCGGAATTGGGCTTCGACCCGCAGCGCCTCGCCCGGATCGACCGGTTCCTAGCCGAGAGCTATGTCGCACCGGGCCTACTCCCCTGCGTCCAGCTGCTGGTCGCGCGCGAGGGCGTGCCGGTCCACTTCACCAGCCAGGGCGTGCACCGCGCCGGGACCAGCCAGCCGCTGCGCGAGGATGCGATCTTCCGAGTGGCCTCGATGACGAAGCCGGTCACCTCGCTCGCCTTCATGATGCTGGTCGAGGAGGGGAGGACCTCGCTCGACCAGCCGGTGCACGCGGTGGTGCCCGAGCTTGAAGGGGTCGGCGTCTATCAGGGCGGCGGGGACGGATCGCCCTTCCGGGTGAGTCCGCCGGAGCGTCCGATGCTGATGGTCGACCTGCTGCGGCACACCTCTGGTCTCACCTACGATTTCCAGCAGCGGACCAGCGTCGATGCCGCCTATCGCGCGCGCGGCCTCGTCACGTTGCGCGGCGAGCTGCCGCTCGAAGCGTTCGTCGCCCGCCTCGGCGAGGTGCCGCTCGAATTCTCGCCCGGAACGGGGTGGAACTATTCGGTCTCGACGGACGTGCTCGCGCTCGCGGTACAGCGCCTGGCCGGCGAGCCGTTCGAGCAGTTCGTCCAGCGCCGCATCTTCGAGCCGCTGGGCATGGCCGACACCGCGTTCGACGTGCCGCCGGACGAGATCGACCGCCTCCCCGACGCCTGGATGCTCGATGCGAAGCGGGGCACCGTCGTCTACGACCGCGGTGCCGAGAGCAGCTGGGCGCGCCCGCCAGTTCTCGTATCGGGCGGCGGCGGCCTCGTCTCGACCACCGCGGACTACCACCGCTTCTGCCGGATGCTGCTGGGCAGGGGGGCGCTGGACGGCGCGCGGCTCGTCGGCCGCAAGACGCTCGAGCTGATGACCGCCAACCATCTTCCCGGCGGCGCCGACCTCACCGACCTCAGCCGCTCGATGTTCAGCGAAGCGATCTACTCCGGCCAGGGCTTCGGCCTCGGCTTCGCGGTCAACCTCGATCCGGCCAAGGCGATGGCGCCCGGAAGCCGCGGCGAATTCTACTGGGGCGGCATCTTCTCGACCTATTTCTTCGTCGATCCGGCCGAGTGCCTCTCGGCGGTGTTCATGACCCAGCTGATGCCCTCCTCCTCCTACCCGGTGCGGCGACAGCTCAAGACGATGATCTATGCCGCGCTGAGCTGAACGCTGGACGATGGGCGGGGTGCCGAGCGAGCGACCCATCCCAACGCGCCCGGCCGCTCAGCGCCGAGGACCGCCCGGCCGGTAGACGCGCTCGGTGTGGCCGCGCAGCTGCTCCGGATAGAAGTAGACTTCGCGAAGGTTGCCGGTCGCGTAGCGCTCGGCCTGGTCGTTGAAATGCGGCGAGGCGGGATCGCCGCTCTCTCCGCCCGCGGTCACCGCGACGGCGCGGACGCGCGGGCCGAACTCGACCACGGCGACGAAGCTGTTGCCGCCGGTGCCGTACCAGCGCCGCGTCCCCGGAGAGGGCCGCGAGCCGAACGAGGCGAGCGAGCCCCACAGGCCGGAGGTGAAGCCGACGGGGATGCTCGGCGCCGCGTCCGAGAAGGGCTGGACGAAGTCGCCGGTGAGGCGCTGGAAGCGGTTGATCTCGCCCCAGGGCGTGCGCCAGCGGCCGAAGTCGCGCTCCAGCCGGCCCACCGTCGCGGCGAGGGCGGCGAGCTTCTCGCCGTCGCTAGTCCGCCGCTCCATATTATCGGCGAGGCGGGTGCGCTGGGCGCGCAGCTCCGGCGTCAGCGCCTCCATCAGCGCCTCGACCCAGAAGACGGCGAGCGAGGTCGGCACCGATTCGACTCCCCAGCGATAGTCCCAGGAGCGGAGCGCCGCGACCGGCTCCGCGAGACGCGCCTTGAGCGGGTCGGCGGCGCCGAGCCTGTGGTAGGCGGCGACCAGAGTCGGCACGAGCTGGGCGAAGGCCGGCTGGTAGCTGTCGTAGGC
>JALYHK010000058.1:0-651 GCA_030776605.1 Pseudomonadota bacterium | reverse complement strand
TAGGCGGCGGCGCGCAGCCGCTCCAGCGTCCAACCGCGAGTGCCTTCGAGCAGCATCAGCGCGTGCTGGCCGCGCGGATTTTCCCCGAAGGTGTCCATGTAGCGCGGGAAGTCGGCGGGACGCGGGCTGTGCGGGCCGGCGGCGCTGAAGGGCCAGTTGTTGGTGTTCTGGATCCAGCCGGTCGGCGGATTGCGCAGGAACGGCGCTTCGTCGAGCGCGTGGAGCCCTCGCCAATCGGTCGCTGGATCGCTGCCGTCGACCGGCCGCGTGTAGTCGAAGCGGTCGTCGCGGCGCGGAATGAACTGCGGGTGGAGGTAGGCGATGGTCCCGTCGGCGTCGGCATAGACGGTGTTGTTCGAGGAATTGGCGCGAAGCTCCATTACCTCCACGAACGAGGCGAAGTCCCGCGCCTTGGTCCTCAGATAGGATTGCATCAGGGCGTCGATCGGCCGGTGCATCATGGCGAAGGAGACCCAGCGGCCGCCCTCCTCGCGGACGATCGGGCCGCGGTGGGTCCGGTAGACGTGGAAGCTGCGGCGGGCGAGGCCGCCGTCGCTGCGGTAGGCTATGGTCACCGTCGATGTGTCGAGCGGCCGCTCTTCGGCGCCGTAGCGGTAGAATAGCCGCCCGTCCCGCTCGACCACCGTCTCG